>JAGQUE010000200.1 GCA_020438665.1 Nocardioidaceae bacterium
TACTGGCCCAGGACTCGCCCTCGCGCGGTGTCCGGGCGGGGCTGGATGGCCGCCCGTTGCTGCGCCTAGGCATCCTTCATTGTGCCGCCCCCAAGTCTGGAAGCCCCAATTCTGCGGCGTCGCGGTAGGCCTGGGTCATGCGGACCAGGCGCGGCGCCTCACCGGCGAAACTTACGAAGGCCTCGCCCTTCCCCAGGGTGCGGATCTGTTCGGACAGTCGTGGGTTGTCAGGCTGCAGCTTGCGTGCGGCCATCGTGGCCACGGTGGCGTCGGGCAGGCCGAAGCAGATTTTGGTCTGCGCGTTGGCGGCGACGANNGACGTCGGGCAGGTCGAGCGGCCCCTGTGTGGCGAGGATGACTGCTAGGCCCTTGGACCGCCCTTCGCGGATCATGGTCTGGATCGCGCGGAAGGGCGCCACGCGGTGCGCCTCGTCGACGACCATCACGTAGCGGATCGTGTTTGGCACGGGCGGCAGGTTCTGTACGCGCAGGAGCAGCGAGGAGAAGATGAAGCCCGCGGCGAGGACTGTCGTCTGTCCGTTGCCGGGGATCTTCGACAGCCCGAACACAACGTTGGAATCGATGACGTTTCCGAGCGGTTCGCCGGACTTGAACAGATCGTTGTGAGTGAGGTCGCCGATCACGCCGGACAGGTCGGCGTCCAGCTGGTCGTCGAGAGTTCGGAGGGTGGGCCAACGGCGCTCGCTGTCGCGGACGGCGTAGGCGTCCTTGAGTGCCTGTTCGAGCTTGGCGCGCTGCCGGACTCCGAGCCGAGCGCTCACGGACCGCACCGCCTCGTCGACCGTGTCGCGTAGCTCGATGACTGCGCTCTGGACGGCACGGTCGGCGTCGTCGTCGAGGGCGAGGGGGTTGTAGGGCGCCCCTTCGTTCCACAGGTCGATGAACTGGGCGTCTGCGAACGAGGGGAACCCGGTGTCGCTGCTGTAATCGTTCTTGAAGTCGGCAATGCCGAATCGGCTGCCGCTGAACTTCGAGAGCTGCCCGAGCAGGCTCATCGCGAACTGCGTCTTCCCCATTCCCGAGGATCCCCAGACCTCGGTGTGGCCGTTCTGCAGGACGGACTGGCCGGGGCCGGCCGGATGCCAGCGAACCTCCTCGCCCGTGACGGCGTCCCACCCGAAGAGCGGAGCCACGAACTCGCCTGCGCGGGTTGCAGCTGCGGCGACTGTGGCGTCGCTCGGCTGCGGTTCCGCCGCTGGCTGGGGTTCGGGTGGCTGAGGCGTGACGGTCTCGGCCGGCTCTACCGGGCCTGACTCGGCCGGCACGTCGGGTTCCGGGGAACTCGCCTGCTCCGCCTCTGTGCCGGGAACGCCGGGGGAGGGGGCGGGTGTGGGCTGCCGTGAGCCGCCGCCGTTGCCCTCGGGTCGGCGGCGGGTTCGGGTGCTCTGAAGCGGCGGCCGGTCGGTTTCGACCGTGCGCAACTTGGTCAGGCTGGTGGAGGTCGCCGTACGCAGGAGCTCCTCGGTGAGGGGGATGCTGTGCAGGACGACCGGCACGATGTCGTTGGCGACGTCAGTGCGGTAGGTGCGATGCAGGGGCTCGACCTTGGGGCCGAAGACGAGTCCCACGCCGGCCCACTCGAGGGTGCCGGTGCCGAGGCGGAAGGCTTCGAGCGCCGCCAGTTCGGACGCGTCGAGCTTGAATCGGGACTCGCGTGCGACGGCGTAGGCGGCTTCGGCGATGCGGTTGAGCCACAGGCGGCTGTGGACGCTTCCGGCTTCGGGGTATGCCGCCCACTTGGTCGCTGCCAGGCTCTGGTTCAGCTGGTCCAGGGCGCCGGCGGCGGCGTCGTTCTCGTCGCTGCGCCGGGCCTTCACCTCGATGGTGGCGATGTGCACGCCCTGGTCTTGGGGATCCAAGGCGATCGCGAGCAGGTCGGCGCGCTTCTTCGGGAACCAGTGGCGGTATTCGTCGAGGCTGACGAGCAGGACTCGGCAGCCCGGGGGGAGGGGCCACGGAGTCGTCGTGGTCGCAAGGAGGCTGAAGGAGACCACGTGCCCGACGAGCTCGTTGATGCCGGCGCCGCTGGTCGCTGCTTGCAGCGCGAGGATGCCGTAACCCTGGCTCGCGACTTGCCGAAGCTGGGTGCCGACAGAAAGGGCGACGTCGGGTTCCTTGATGATGCCGGCGGCGCGCAGGCTGCGGCCGATGGCACGGTCTGCCGGCCCGCCGGACTTCTGGCTGAGGACCAGCGACAGCGGGCTGTCGCCACCGAGGCGGCGTTCTTGGTGGAGGATGGCGACGTTGTCGGCGCCCAGCGCGTGCTCGAGGCTGTCTCGGGTCGCGTATCGGTCCAGCGTGGCGACCCACAGCGCAAGCTCGTGGACTTCGCGCAGCTTGGCGGCGATGTCTAGGGCGCCGGTCCTCACCTCGGGAACCTGGAGGGGCTGCCCCTCTTCTGGCCAGGCGTCGTCGACGGCGTTCTGGAGGCGCAGCCAGGCCTGGCCGGCAGGCGAGGCCGCGGGGGGCATGAGAAGGATGCGGCGATCCTGTCGCGGCCGCTGCCACACTCGGGGGGCGAAGAGGACCTCGCCGTCTTCGGCAGGGGAAGGCACCTCGCGGGTCTCGATCTGCAGTGCGTTGGGGCTGTCGGTGAGGCCGGTGACAAGCGCGAGGTGCACGGCGGGTGCTTCGCTGCCGGGTCGGAGGAGTTCGCGGGCGCGCGACAGGTCGTCGAGGTAGCGGAGCTCGAGGACGTCTCGCTCGTTGCGGAGCTGGTCGTCGGCCATGGCGAGCGTCTCGGGCCGTGGCTTGTCATCGTCGCCCGTGCCGACGCAGAAGACTTCGATCTTGCGGATTGTGGCCAGTCCGGCTCGGCGGCCGATCAGCTTCACGGCTTCGCCGACCAGGAGGTCCGCGGCGCCGGCGCCCCACGCGAGGCACCGCAGGTGGCCTGCTGCTTCGGGCTGGAGGGTCAGCAGCTGCATGATGACCGAGCTGAGCGCGTCGCCGGCGTAGCCGCTTTCGTCTCTGGCCGACCTGCCGCCGTACAAGCTCCAAACCCGTCCTTCGCTGGTGGGAAGCAGGACGCGGTCCTGGGTGGAGAGGCGCAGGTGTGCGGGATGGTGGGCGGCGGTGGTGCGTGCGATGCCTCCCGATGTGGCGACCGCGTCGCCCGGCTCGAGTTCGGTCTTGGGTTCTTCGGCGCGAGTGACCAGGGTCCACAGTGCGTCGAGGTACTGCGCCAGCCACTCCGCCTTCATGGGGGCGAAGGCGGTGAGCGCCGCTGCGCGGTCGCCGCGGACGGCCCCTGCGAGTGCGACGGCTTCTGCGGTTTCGGCGTCGTCGGCGGCTTCGCGGGCTGCGCAGGTCGCGGTCCAGGTGTTCACCCAGGAGTTGAGGGCTGTCGGTTCGAGACCCCCGGAGAACAGCGAGATCGCGGCGTATCGCTTCGGTCGTGGCGCCATCAGGCGGTCCTCCGCTCGCGGATGACCAGTTCCGCGTCGCAACCCAGCGCCTCAGCGACCCGGCGCACGGTGGACAGGTTCATGCGCTGCTGGCCGGCCTCCATGCGCGCGACCGCCGACTGTGTGGTGCCGAGGCGCAGGGCGAGATCGGCCTGGGTGATGCCGGCTCGCTGCCGCAGAGCCCGCAGGCGGGCGGCAACGGCCTGGGCTTCGCAGTCGGTGCGTCCGTCCGACGCTGGCGTGGTCCTCATGCGCGCGCCGCTATATAGCGGGTCCGACATTCGGGCCGTCGGCGCACGTAGGCGGATGGTGGATCCATGCGCGCTGGTGCGCCTCCCATCGACTGGACTGCCTCTCGCGTCGCCAGCCGGGCAACGTCGGCGGGCTCGCCTACCATCGACCTCGTGGACGTCTACCTCGACAGCGCGCCAGAGAACCTGGTGCCTGAGCTCGCGCTCAAGGCCGAGAGGGTGCTCAGCGATCGGTGGAACGGGTGGGTGCGTCCGCTTGCGACTGCCGCGGCCGTCGGCGCATTCCTGGACGCCTGGCGGGCCAACGACCCTAACGGGATCTGGGGCTACGTTTCGGAGGTGGGCGACACGCTGGTCTGTAGCCGCTCAGATGACGACTGGCCAGCCGAGGAGTTCCCCCGCGCCGGGACGACGATTGACGGCCGGGCCCTCTACGACCTCACTGGCTGGACCTGGATCGCTGGCCCCGAGGTTTGAAGATCCCGGGCTTGATGCGGCCGGGTGCACGCGGGAAGGGCGATCTGCTCGCGTCGCAGTGCGAACAGTAGGACGGCAGGCAGGATGAAGTCCGTGAGCTCGAAGAAGACCAAGCGTTCCTACGCCGAAGTCACGGCCGAGCACCTGGACCGGCTGAGCGCGATCGCCGGAGAAGACCACGAGTTCTTCACGCGGCCGGACGGGAGACCTGAGTTCGCGGGGAGGCGGGTGGCGGTCGTGCTCGCTCAGGGTGGGGCTTCCCACTTCCTGGACGGCCAGGGCGGGGTGAAGGATTTCGACGTGTGGACCTTCTACGCGGCTCTGCCGGGGGTTGCCTTCCCGGCCAAGAGGAATCGGCACGTTGACTTTGGGCCGTCCGAGTTCGGGCGCCAGCGGTATGACTTCGCGGCCGCGAAGAATCAGGCGGAGCTGGGCAGATTCCGGCGGTGGGACCAGTTCCGCGGCCGGCGCGTGGACCTTCTGATGAGGGATCTGCCGGTGCAACCCGATGCGACACCGCGCCAGGTGGTGCAGGCACTGAGGGACTGGCTGAAAGCAGGAGCCGCCTCGGCCGCCCGGAGGCCTCCGTCGAGCTACTACCTGGCTCAGAAGGCTGTCGTGATGATTGACCCGAAGCGTCGCCGCGGCGAGGTTGTCTGGCCCGCGACGCGCTGACGAACCGCAGCGGTCGTCCTGGTCGAGACCCTCCAGCCGCGACCCGGCTGGCTCGTTCACGGCCGCCATGTCGGTCGGCTGCCGTAGGTTCCAGCCATGAACCGCTGGTACGAGCGCCCCGAGGGAGAGCCGATGCTGCTCCGCAAGGTGCCGCGCCTGGCCAGCTGGAACAAGTCTTCCGACCCCGACCAGGTCCGACTGCGCGAGTACCTCGAGGACACAGCCGAACTGGTGGCCGCGTCCCGGCTGGATGAGCCGTGGGCGCTCCGGCTCGACGTCGGCCTTCCCGCGGACCGAGACCTCATCGACATGGCCGACCTGGACAACTACGCCTTCCCCCTCGCCATGTACCTGCAGACAGACGACCTGGTATCCGTGTGGTGCAGCAAGCGGCACTCCCCCACCTCGTCGGTACTGATGGCCCCAGTCCGAGAGAGCGGCCCGCCGGAGAGTGTGTTCACGGTCCGCACCACGGCGTCAGCTCAGACCACCGCGTACAAGGAGCAGGTTCGCACGGCCGTTGCCGGCGCAGCCGAGCTCCCGGCTGGCGCGGTGCAGCTGCAAATCTCGTTCGCCGTCGGACCGAGCCGAAACTGGCTCAACCTGTGGAAGCCGACCATCGACGCGCTGGACCCGCTTCTAGGCGCTACCAGCCCCGGACGAGCCTGGCATCCGAAGGACGGCCGGATCACCGACCTCGGGTTGCACCTCTGCGTGGACGCCGACTTGGGCAATCAGGTCCTAGTGGCGATCGCGGCCGAGCCGGCAGGGTGAGCGATGCCCACTCTGGTTGTCTGTGTGCACTGCGGAGAAGCGTTCTCCTGCTACCCCTCCCAGCGTCGCCAGTTCTGCTCGATTGACTGCCGAACCGAGCACCGCCGCCAAGCCGGGGGCTGGGAGAAGCGGGTCTGCAGGACCTGCGGCAAGACCTTCGACATCGCCGGCGGCCGCCTGGCCGAGGGCGGAGGAACATATTGCTCAGACGCGTGCCGAGTGTCGGACAAGGCCATCCCGAGCCGGGCTTGCCCGACGTGCGGCGAGCTCTTCGTCAGCCGCCATCGCAGCGACTACTGCTCCAAGCGGTGCGCAGGCGTAGCTCGTCGCACGCGGGAGGAGCGACGATGCCGGACCTGCGGGATCACGTTCTGGGAGGAGCCGTCGCGGATCGCCGCCGGCCGTGGCGTCTACTGCTCGAAGGCGTGCGCGTTTCCCGGGCCGCTGGAGCGGGAGTGTGAGAAGTGCGGCGCCCGGTTCGCCGCCTCGCGCAGCGAAGTGGCCAAGGGGTGGGGGCGATTCTGCTCCAACGAGTGCCGGCGCACGCGGCTGCAGCGCATCTGCGCAACCTGCGGTGCAGGCATCGAGGTGACCTTGTCGAAGCTGGCCGGCGACGCCGGAAAGTACTGCTCGGTCCAGTGTCGCGGACTCGCCCGTCGGAACCGCGTTCAGCGCGTCTGCGCGATCTGCGGGACGTCGTTCGAGCGTCCGGCGAGCACGGTCGAGCGCTCGGCCGCCATGTATTGCTCGAGGAACTGCCTTACCACCGCGCGTCGCGAGGGCCCGGTGGAGGTCGAACGCGTCAGGCAGATGCAGCGCGACCATCTCGCAGCCAGGGCCCCGACACGGCCCTAGCGGGTGCTCTACTCGCTGCTCGACGAGCTGCTCGGCGAGGGTGCGTGGGCCAGCCAGTACTACATCTTCGACAAGTGGACCGTCGACGCGGCCGTGCCGAGTCATCGGCTGATCATCCAGGCCGACGGCGACTACTGGCACGGGTGGGACCCGGAGACCCACCACCACCCACTGGTGGCGAAGAACATGCGCAACGACCGCCGCCAGAACGCCTACATCTCCAAGACTGACTGGACCAGCCTGCGCCTGTGGGAGCACGACCTGCTAAGCAGACCAGAGTGGTGCGTGCAACAGCTCCAGGCCGCACTCGAGAAGTGCTCTCGAGCATCGGGACGGCTCGAAGCATCCGTCGCCGAGCG
>JAGQUE010000201.1:0-8817 GCA_020438665.1 Nocardioidaceae bacterium
GGGCGTTGAGGACCTGGTAGTAGCGCGTGGAGCTCATGTCGAACTTCTCGCGTACGGCGGTCTCCTTGGCGCCGGCGTACTTCCACCACTGACGCTCGAACTCCAAGATCTCGCGATCGCGGTCGCTGAGACGAACCTGGTCGGCGACCTGCCCGGCCATGACGTTCGCGGCATCCATCCTCGAGGGCTCCCAACGGTGGTGGTGGTGTCGCCTACCACTGTAGGCGACGAACTACACACATGTCATTCGCCGGCGGCGAGTCGTGTCACTCGCCCCGCGGCCCGGCTCACCAGGCCGATCCCGGGGCGAACCGTGTGGGAGCGTTCCCAAACTGGGTCTTGACACGACCCACATTGCTGCGCGACTGTGACGTGGGAACGCTCCCATAACCGCACGATTGGTGGACATCCATGACACTCAACCTCCAGCGCAGGGCCTGGGCGGCGCTCGCCGCGACCGCTCTGGGACTCTCGATGCTCGCCGCCTGTGGCGACGGCGGGAGCGGCAGCGACGGCGGCGACGTCACGCTGCACGTGAACGTCTTCGGCAACTTCGGCTACGAGGACCTCTACAAGAAGTTCGAGGCCGACCACCCCGGCGTCAAGATCGTGGAGTCGGCCGAGGGCGACCTGGGTCAATACAACACGCAGCTCACCCAGAAGATCGCCGCGGGCGGTGACGCCAGCGACATCGTGGCCATCGAGGAGGGGCAGGTCGTCAACTTCCTCCAGAGCGCCGACAAGTTCGTCAACTTCCAGGACCACGGGTCGAACGACAAGAAGGACCAGTGGCTGGACTGGAAGTATGCCCAGGCGACCACCGCCGACGGCAGTGACACCATCGGTCTCGGCACGGACGTCGGCGGGCTGGCCATGTGCTACCGCCGCGACCTGTTCGAGAAGGCCGGGCTCCCCACCGACCGCGACGAGGTCGGCGCCCTGTGGCCCACCTGGCAGGACTTCATCGCGACCGGTCAGCAGTTCCAGGACGGCATCGGCGACGACAAGGTCCACTTCATGGACTCGGCGACCAACACCTACAACGCCATCCTGATGCAGTCCGGCGACCACACCTACTTCGACACCAGCGACCAGCTCGTGATCGACTCCAACCCGGCCGTCAAGACCGCGTGGGACACCTCGGTGGCCATGGTGGACGCCGGCATCTCCGCCAAGCTGAAGTCCTTCTCCAACGAGTGGAACGCCGGCTTCAAGAACGGCGCGTTCGCGACGGTCGCCTGCCCGGCCTGGATGACCGGCTACATCAAGGAGCAGTCCGGTGAGGCCAACGCCGGCACGTGGGACATCGCGTCCGTGCCCGGTGGCGGCGGCAACTGGGGCGGCTCGTTCCTCGCCGTGCCCACGACCAGCAAGAACCAGGACCTGGCCATCGAGCTGGCGTTCTTCCTCACCAACGCCGACGGACAGCTCTCCGCGTTCCAGGCGGTCGGCAACCTGCCGTCCAACCCGACGCTGTACGACCAGCCCGCGCTCAAGGACGCCGTCAACGACTACTTCAACAACGCCCCCGTCGGCCAGATCTTCGTGGCCGGTGCGCGGAACCTGAAGCCGGTCTATCTCGGCGCCAAGAACCAGCCGGTCCGCGACGCCGTGGAGAACGCCCTCCGCGCCGTCGAGGGCGGCCAGATGTCACCGGACGAGGGCTGGCAGACCGCCGTGTCCGACGCCCAGACCGCGGCCGGCTGACCCACCGCAGTCGGGCCGGTGGACCGGGGTTCCCCTGCACCCAGGCAGAACCCCGGGCCACCGGCCTCTCCACCCACCGTCCGCGAGACCGCCCGACCTGAGGAGGTGTCATGACCGTCCAGCGCAACCGCCGCGGCGAGGCCCGGCTCGGCTATCTGTTCGTGTCCCCCTACTTCCTCGTCTTCGGGGCGTTCGGGTTGTTCCCCATCGCGTTCACGCTCTGGGTGTCGCTGCACGACTGGGCGCTGCTCGGCGGTCACACGTGGTCGGGCCTGGACAACTACGGCAAGGTCCTCACCGACCACTACTTCTGGAACGCCGTGGTCAACACCCTCGCGATGTTCGTGCTGGCCACGGTGCCGCAGCTCCTGGCGGCACTCGCGCTCGCGCAGCTGCTCAACCAGCGGCTGCGCGGGCGCACCTTCTGGCGGCTCGCCGTGCTGCTGCCCAACATCACGTCGGTCGCCGCCGTGGGCATCATCTTCACGCTCCTGTTCGCCCGCGACTTCGGCCTGGTCAACTGGGTCCTCGGCCATCTCGGCGTCGACGAGCCGATCTCGTGGCAGGACCACCAGTGGTCGTCCTGGCTGGCCATCTCCACGATGGTGGACTGGCGCTGGACCGGTTACAACGCCCTGATCTTCCTGGCGGCGCTCCAGGCCGTGCCGCGCGACCTCTACGAGGCTGCCGCCATCGATGGCGCCTCGTCGGCCCGCCAGTTCTGGCACATCACCGTGCCGATGCTGCGGCCCACCCTGCTCTTCGTCAGCCTGGTCTCCACGATCGGCGGCATCCAGCTCTTCACCGAGCCCCTCATCTTCAACTCCGGGGCCAACGCGATCGCCGGCGGCACGACCCGTCAGTTCCAGACGATCACGATGTATCTCTATGAGCGTGCGTTCACCGGCCAGCAGTTCGGCTACGCCGCCACCATCGCCTGGCTGATGTTCGTGCTGATCGCGATCGTCGGGCTCCTCAACGCGCTGCTCCTGCGCCGGATCCGGACGGCGGTCTGACATGGTCGACACCCACCCCAGCGCATCGGTCGCGCCAATGCCGACACGCGGCGACGAGCGACGCCCGCCCAGGCCCGCGCGCGGGCGTCGTACGCTCCGCCCCGGCGTGGTCGTGCTGACGCTCGTCACCGTCATCTCGGCGTTCCCGCTCTACTTCATGCTCGTGATGGCCTCCCGGCGCAACGAGGACATCACCTCGGTGCCCCCGCCGCTGCTGCCCGGTGACCAACTGCTCGACAACATCCAGCGGGTACTGGCCGATCCCAACGTGGCGTTCGGGAAGGCCGTGCTCAACAGCCTCATCGTGGCCTCGGTCGCCACGGCCGCCGTGGTGGTCTTCTCGGCGCTGGCCGGCTTCGCCTTCGCCAAGCTGGAGTTCGCCGGCCGCAACCCGCTGCTGCTCGTCGTGATCGTCACGATGATGGTGCCGGTCCAGCTGGGCCTGATCCCGCTCTACATGCTGATGGGCTGGCTCCACCTCAGCGGCCGGCTGCCCGCGGTGATCCTGCCGTTCCTGGTGAGCGGGTTCGGCGTCTTCATGATGCGCCAGTTCGTCCAGCAGGCAATCCCCGACGAGATGCTCGACTCCGCCCGCCTCGACGGTGCCTCGCCGTTCAAGACGTTCGTCTTCATCGTCGCCCCGGGCCTGCGACCCGCGGCCGCCGTGCTCGCGCTGCTGACCTTCATGGAGCGCTGGAACGACTTCCTGTGGCCCTATCTGGTCCTCGACCAGCAGCACCCGGTGGTGCAGGTCGCCCTGTCGCGGCTCTCCGGCGGCTACTACACCGACCAGGCGCTCGTCATGGCCGGAACCCTGCTCGGCGTGCTCCCGCTGCTCGTCGTCTTCATCCTCTTCGGCCGCCAGATCGTCGGCGGCATCATGGAAGGTGGCCTCAAGTCGTGAGCATCTCTCTCGCGGGCAGTCGGTCGGAGGACCTGGCCAGCCGCTTCCCGGCCGGCTTCGCCTTCGGCGCGGCGATGGCGTCCTACCAGATCGAGGGCGCGATCACCGCGGACGGCCGGACCCCCTCCATCTGGGACACCTTCGCCGCGACGCCAGGGCGGGTCCGTGGTGGCGACACCGGCGAGGTCGCCGCCGACCACTACCGGCGCTATGCCGAGGACGTGGCCCTGATGGGCACGCTGGGCCTGGATGCCTACCGGCTGTCGCTGGCGTGGCCCCGGGTCCTGCCCCACGGCGGCTCGACCGCCAACCCGGCCGGCCTCGCGTTCTATGACCGCCTGGTCGACGCGCTGCTCGAGGCCGGGGTCACCCCGTGGGTCACGCTCTATCACTGGGACCTGCCCCAGGAGCTCGAGGACGCCGGCGGCTGGCCGGTCCGCGACACCGCCGCCAGGTTCGCCGAGCTGGCGCACGTCGCCGGCCAGGCCCTGGGCGACCGGGTGAGCCACTGGATCACCCTCAACGAGCCGTGGTGCTCGGCCTACCTCGGCTATGGCTCCGGCATCCATGCGCCGGGACGCACGGAGCCGAGCGCGGCCGTCGCAGCCGGACACCACCTCCTGCTCGGCCACGGGCTGGCCGTCGACGCGCTCCGCGCCGCGGCGCCCCAGGCCGAGGTGGGCATCACACTCAACCTCTATCCCGTGACCGCCGCCGAGGACACCCCGGCCGCGCACGACGCCGCCCGGCGCATCGACGGCCTGCACAACCGGATCTTCCTCGACCCGCTCTTCCGGGGCCGCTATCCCGGCGACGTGCTCATGGACCTCGGCGGGGTCACCGACGGCGCGTGGCTCAAGGCCGGCGACCTCGAGGTGATCAGCACGCCGATCGACTTCCTGGGCGTCAACTACTACACCCGCCACACGGTCAGCGCCTCGGCCTATCCGGGCACCAACAGCACCGAGTTCCGGGCCCAGGGGCGGGAGCGCACGGCCAATGGCTGGGAGGTCGACCCCGGTGGGCTCACCGAGGTGCTCCGCCGCGTCCACGAGGACTACACCGACCTGCCGATCTTCATCACCGAGAACGGCTCCGCCTGGGACGACCACGTCACCGAGGAGGGGCACGTCCACGACGACGGCCGGATCCGCTACCTCGCCGACCACCTGGAGGCGTGCGCCGACGCCATCGCGGCCGGGGTGCCGGTGGCCGGCTATTTCGTCTGGTCGTTCCTGGACAACTTCGAGTGGGCGGAGGGATACCGCTACCGGTTCGGGCTCGTCCGCGTCGACTACGACACCCTCGCCCGCACCGTGAAGGACTCCGGGACGTGGTACGCCGAGTTCATCCGAGCACACCGTCGGGCGATACTGGGCCCGTGACGGGGCCCCGGGAGCGACAGCCCACGCTCGAGGAGGTTGCTCGACGCGCGGGCGTCGGGCGTGGCACCGCGTCCCGGGTCATCAACGGCAGTGACCACGTCTCCGACCGGAGCAGGGCCGCCGTCCTCGACGCGGTCGCCGAGCTGGGCTATGTCCCCAACCTGGCCGCCCGAGCCCTGGTGACGCGGCGCACCGACACCATCGCCGTCGTCATCGCCGAGGACGAGGACCGGGTCTTCGGTGAACCCTTCTTCGCCGGCGTCATCCGCGGCATCAGTCGCGCCCTGTCCGACGCCGACCTCCAGCTCGTGCTGCTGCTCGCCGACTCCTCCACCGGCAGGGGAGACCGGCTCCCGTCGTTCCTCACCCGTCAGCACGTCGATGGTGCGCTGTTCCTCTCAGTCCACGACCGCGACTCGCTGCCCGACCAGATCCGGCCGCTCGGCATCCCCGTAGTGCTCGGCGGCCGCGCCGCCGGCTCGGAGGACATGCTCTCCGTCGACGTCGACAACGCGCTGGGCGCGCGGCTGGCCGTCGACCACCTCGTCCACCGTGGCCGACGGCGCATCGCCACCATCACCGGCCCGCTCGACCTGATGGCCGGGCGGGAGCGGCTGCTCGGCTATGAGGAGGGACTCAGGGCCGTCGGACTGGCCGTCGACCCCGTCCTGGTGGTGAACGGCGACTTCAGCCTGCCGAGCGGCGAGGCGGCGATGCGCCAGCTCATGGTCCGCTCCCCCGACCTCGACGCGGTCTTCTGCGCCAACGACCTGATGGCCGCCGGTGCGCTGCGGGTCCTCCACGAGGCGCGCCGCCGGGTGCCCGCAGACGTCGCCGTCGTGGGCTTCGACGACTCGCCCCAGGCGCTGTCGACCCACCCTCAGCTCACCTCGGTGCACCAGTCCCCCGAGCGGATGGGCCGCGAGATGGTCGCCCTGTTGCTCCAGCTGCTCGCCGACCCCGACGCAGCCGAGTCGCGGATCCTGCCCACCCACCTGGTCGTCCGGTCCAGCAGCTGAGCCCGGCCGCCGGGTCCGGCTCCACCCGAAGGGGTGAGATCCGCTCCGCCACTGCGTCGGGCGGCCCTCGCACGCCGTACGGCGGCAGGAGCGATCAGTAGGGTGAAGGCGTGACGACAAACTCGGGGGCGCTGGCGGGAGAGGTCTCGGCCGACCTCGTCATCGTGGCCAACCGGCTGCCGGTGGACCGTGCGACGGCCCCGGACGGGAGCCAGACGTGGCGCACCTCGCCGGGTGGGCTCGTCACCGCCCTCGAGCCGGTGCTGCGCGCCAGCGGCGGCGCCTGGGTGGGGTGGCCGGGCGGGGTCGACGACGGCGTCGAGCCGTTCCAGCAGGACGGGATGCGGCTGGTGCCGGTCAACCTGTCGGCCTGTGAGGTCGAGGAGTTCTATGAGGGCTTCTCCAACGGCACCCTGTGGCCGCTCTATCACGACGTCGTCGCGCCACCGGAGTTCCACCGTGAGTGGTGGGACGCCTATGTGGCTGTCAACCGCCGCTTCACCGAGCGGACCGCCGAGGTGGCCGCCGAGGGTGCGACCGTGTGGGTGCAGGACTACCAGCTCCAACTGGTCCCCCAGATGCTGCGCGACCTGCGCCCCGACCTGCGGATCGGCTTCTATCTCCACATCCCGTTCCCGCCGACCGAGCTGTTCGTGCAGCTCCCCTGGCGACGGCAGATCCTCGAAGGCCTGCTCGGCGCCGACCTGGTGGGCTTCCAGACCGCCGGCGGCTCGGCCAACTTCGTGCGCCTGGTGCGCCAACGCGTCGGTCACCGCACCAACAAGCACACCATCCACCTGCCCGATGGTCGCGTGGTCAAGGCTCGCGCGTTCCCGATCTCGATCGACGCCGCGGCCTTCGAGGAGCTGGCCCGAACGCCCGCCGTCGAGAAGCGGGCCACGGAGATCCGCACCGCGCTCGGCTCGCCGGCGACGATCTTCCTCGGAGTCGACCGGCTCGACTACACCAAGGGCATCTATGCCCGACTGCGCGCCTTCGGCGAGCTGTTGCGTGACGGCGACCTCACCGTCGAGGACGCCGTGTTCGTCCAGGTCGCGACACCGTCGCGCGAGCGCGTCGAGCAATATCGGCGGCTGCGCGACGAGATCGACATGCTGGTCGGCCGCATCAACGGCGTCCACGGCACCATCGGGTCACCGGCGATTTCCTACATGCACTCGTCCTACCCCCGGGAGGAGATGGCGGCGCTCTATCGGGCGGCCGACGTCATGGTCGTGACGCCCTACCGCGACGGGATGAACCTCGTCGCCAAGGAATATGTGGCCTGCCGGTTCGACGACGAGGGCGCCCTGGTGCTGTCGGAGTTCGCGGGCGCCGCCCACGAGCTGCGCCAGGCGTGGCTGGTCAACCCCCACGACATGAACGGCCTCAAGTCGGTGCTCATGGCGGCCAGTCGCGCCAGCCACCGCGACCGCTCGCGACGCATGCGCGCGATGCGCCGTCAGGTGCTCGAGCATGACGTCAAGCACTGGGCCGACTCGTTCCTCGACGAGCTCGCCGTCCGGTCCTGATCCCGCGAGCGGCGGCTGGTCCACGCGGACTAGGGTCGTGGTATGGATCTGATCCCGACGCCAGGTCAGGTCGTGTCAGCGGCCAGCAACGTCGCCCACTCGGTGCTCTATGGCGGGCTGGCGGACCTCCGGCCGATGCCCCGCTCGCTCATCTATGACGGCTACCGCCGCGAGCTCTACCACTACCGACCCGACCCCGAGGCCACCCCGGCCGGCGATCCGGTCCTGCTGGTCACACCGCTGGCCGCACCGTCCCTCTGCTTCGACCTGCGCCGCACCTGCTCGATGGTCGAGCACCTGGTGCGGGCGGGCCGCCCCACCTATCTCGTCGAGTACGGCGAGGTCTCGTTCGCCGATCGCAAGCTCGGCCTGGAGTACTTCATCGACGAAGCCATCCCGGCCACCATCAAGGAGGCCTCCGAGCACGCCGGGGGCCGCCCGGTCCACGTGGTCGGCTGGTCGCTCGGCGGCATCTTCGCCCTGCTCACCGCCGCCGACCGCCACGACCTGCCGATCGCGTCGGTCACCGCCATCGGCTCGCCGATCGACGTCGCGCAGGTCCCGCTCGTGGCACCCTTGCGCCCGCTCCTCAACCTCACCGACGGCCGTGGCGCCATCACGATGGCCTACCGTGCCCTGGGAGGCGCCCCCAAGCCCGTCGTCAACTGGGCCTTCCAGCTCGCCTCCGTACAGAAGGCCGTCACCAAGCCGCTTGCTGTCATGTCGAACCTCGACGACCGCGACTACCTGGCCCAGCTCGAGGCGGTCGACAGGTTCTCGGCCAACATGATCGCCTATCCGGGGCGGACCTTCGGTCAGCTCTATCACCGCTTCATCAAGGGCAACGCCCTGCAGAGCGGCTCGCTGGAGCTGTCGGGCCGCACCATCTCGCTGTCCGACGTCACCGTGCCCGTGCTGGTCTTCGCCGGCGCCACCGACGGCATCGCTCCGGTCCGCTCGGTGGAGGCGCTGCTGCCGCTGTTGTCGGGCTCCCGCGAGGTGCGGTTCGAGATCGTCCCCGGCGGCCACCTCGGCATGCTCACCGGTCGCGCGGCCCGCACCAGCACCTGGCGGGTCCTCGACGAGTGGGTCGACCAGTGGAGCAACGCAGCCGGCCCGACGCTGACCGTCGTACCCCCGGCGCCACCCACGACCAAGCGCGCGGCCAAGAAGACCCCCGCGGCCAAGAAGTCCGCGCCCGCCACCAAGGCTCCTGCCGCCACGAAGGCCGCCCGCAAGAAGGCCGCGCCCGCC
>JAGQUE010000201.1:8925-9162 GCA_020438665.1 Nocardioidaceae bacterium
CACGAAGGCGGCACCTGCCTCGACGGCGACCATCGGCACCAACCGGTCGCGCCGCTACGGCTCCGCCGGCTCTCGGTCGCTCAACGGCTGACCGCGCCCTGCGACCGTGGGGCGCCGCAGGGACTAGGGTGCGGCCATGCCAGCCGAGGTGTCCCTGCGTCGCGGGGTCCGGATCGGGTACGGCGCGGGCTCGGTCGCGACGGGTGCCTTCGGCACCATCCCCGGACTCATGTTGCT
>JAGQUE010000201.1:9281-12346 GCA_020438665.1 Nocardioidaceae bacterium
CGGCGACCGTGGCTGCTGCGCGCCGGGCTGGCCCTCGGGGTCGCGTTCGCGCTGATCTTCGCCGGGCCCGCGACGGGCAGCCGGGTGCTCGACGCGACGTGGGTCCTGGTGTTCTTCCTGGCGGCCGCCACGGCCTATGCGTTCTTCCAGGTGCCGTTCGTGGCGATGCCGGCCGAGATGACGTCGTCCTACGACGAGCGGACCCGCCTGATGACCTGGCGGGTGGCCATCCTCGCGTTCACGATCATGCTCGCGGGAGCGACGGCGCCCATCATCCGCGACGCGGTCGGTGGCCGCGACGGCTATCGCGTGATGGGCGTCGTGATGGCGGTGCTGATCATGACGGGCGCGCTGATGGCCTACCGCGGCACGGCGCGCGCCCCGATCGGTGAGGCGGAGCCCGGGCCGGGATCGCTGCGCGACCAGCTGCGGATCGTCGCCGTCGACCGGGACTTCCGCAACCTGCTGACGACGTTCGTGATCCAGGCACTGGCGACGGGGTCGATGCTCGCGGGCGTCAACTACCTGGCCGAGAAGGTGCTCGAGGACAAGGGTGCCGCGACCATCCTGTTCATCTGCTTCGTCGGCCCGGCGCTCGTGCTCACCCCTGTCTGGGCGGCGCTCGGCGGACGCTGGGGCAAGAAGAAGGGTTATGTCGCCGCCTCGCTGGTCCTCGCTGCGGGCGCCGCGCTCCTGATGACCGCCCGGGTCGCGCCGCCGGCGGTCGTGTTCGCCGCGACCACCCTGGTCGGCGTCGGCTATGCGGGCTGCCAGGTGTTCCCCCTGGCGATGCTCCCCGACGCGGCGGCCGTCGACGCACGGCGCAGCGGATCCAGCCGGGCCGGGGTCTACACCGGCGTCTGGACCGCAGCGGAGACGCTGGGCCTGGCGCTCGGGCCCGCGATCTATGGCCAGGTCATCGCGCTCGGCGGCTACCGATCCTCCACGACCGGGAGCGTCCCTCAGCCCGACTCTGCCCTCAACGCGATCGTCGTGGGCTTCTCGCTGCTCCCCGCCGTGCTCACCGTGGTCAGCCTCTGGTGGCTGCGCCGTTACTCCCTCGAGGCCCAGGAGGTCGACCGATGAACGCCCCGCTCCACGATCTGGCCGGGATCCGGGCCCGGCTCCAGGAGCTCCAGGCCCACGACCTCCCGGTCCACGGCGGCCGGACGCTGGCTTATGTCTATGACGCCGGCCTGCCTGAGGTCGACGAGCTCGGCCGCGCTGCCGTGGCCGCCTTCGCCGGCAGCAACGGCCTCGACCCGACCGCGTTCCCCAGCATGCTCACGATGGAGAACGAGCTGGTCGGCTTCGCCTGCGACCTCGTCGACGCGCCTCCGGAGGCCGTCGGCACGGTGACGTCGGGCGGCACGGAGTCGTGCCTGCTCGCCGTCCAGACCGCGAGGGACGCCCACCCGGAGATCTCCCGCCCCAACCTGGTGATGGCGAGCACCGGCCATGCGGCGTTCCGCAAGGGCTCGCACTACTTCGGGGTCGAGCTGCGCATCGTCGAGGTCGGTGCCGACTTCACGCCCGACCCCGCCGCCATGGCGGCCGCCATCGACGAGGAGACCGTGCTCGTCGTGGTCTCGGCCCCGTCCTATGCCCATGGCGTCGTCGACCCGGTCCCCGAGATCGCGGCGGCCGCGGCCGCCCGCGGGGTGCGCTGCCACGTCGATGCCTGCATCGGAGGCTGGGTGCTGCCCTACGCCGCCCGCCTCGGTCGCCCGGTCACGCCGTGGACGTTCGCGGTCGAGGGGGTCACCTCGATCTCGCTGGACACCCACAAATATGCCTACGCCCCCAAGGGCACCTCGCTGCTGCTGCACCGGTCGCCGGCCCTGCGCAAGCCGCAGTACTTCGCCTCGGCCGACTGGCCCGGCTACACGATGCTCAACTCGACGCTGCAGTCCACCAAGTCGGGCGGCCCGCTGGCCGGGGCCTGGTCGGTGATGCAGGCGCTGGGCAACGACGGCTACCTCGACCTGGCGGCGTCGACGTTCGAGACGGTGGACCGGATCGTCGCCGGTGTCGGCCAGATCGACGGACTGTCGCTCGCCGTACGCCCCGACTCGACGCTGGTCACGCTGGTCACCGACGACTCGTGCGACCCGTTCACGATCTGCGACGAGATGGCCGGCCGTGGCTGGTATGTCCAGCCGCAGCTGTCCTATGCCGGGTCGCCCGCTAACATCCACCTGACCGTCCAGGCGGGCACGCTGGCGCATGTGGACGAGCTGCTGGCGGCCTTCGCCGACGCCGTCGCCGCGGCGCGAGCGGCCGGTCCCGTGGCCGTCGACGCCGGCGTGGTTGCCTTCATCGAGGCCCTCGACCCGACCGTGCTCAGTGACGACGACTTCGACGGCCTGCTCGCCGCGTCGGGGCTCGTGGGCGCCTCGGCCGACGGTGCCCTCGAGCTGCCGAGCCGGATGGCGTCGGTCAATGCCATGCTCGACGTGGCCGCACCCGCGATGCGCGAGGCCCTGCTGGTGGCCTTCTTGGACCGGCTGGCCCGCCCGGTACGGTGACCGGCATGGCTCCCCTCACCGGCATCCTGGTCGGCATGGTCATCGCGGCGTTCGACTTCCGCATCAACTCGGTCGACGTGATCGCGGACCCCGTCGGCTGGATCCTCATCGCGATCTTCGCGGGGCGACTCGCCAAGGCAAACCGCTGGTTCGGCTGGACCCGGGCGATCGCCTGGGCCGGGGCCCTGTTCGCCGTCCCCGACATGTTCGGGCTGGGCACCCAGGGGATCATCGTCGTGGCGCTCGCGCTGCTCCAGGCCGCGACGCTGTTCACCCTCTGCACCGGCATGATCCAGCGGCTCGGCCCCGATCATCCGGCGACCCGCTGGCTCAACGTGCTCCGCTGGGCCGACGTGATCGGGACGATCGTGACGGCGGTGGCGCTGCCCACGGCCAGCGGGACCACCGCGGGCGCCACCATCGCCGGCATCCTGCTGATCCTCGTCATCGGGACGGCGCTCGGCTTCCTCGTTCTCGCGATCACGCTGCGCGGCCACCCGCAGCTCCAGGCGGTGGCGTGACCGCTCTCGCCGGGCT
>JAGQUE010000202.1 GCA_020438665.1 Nocardioidaceae bacterium
GCGAGTCCGACGCGATCGTCTTCATGGTGCTCGTCAGCTTGTCCATCGCCGCGTTGAGGGCGCTGGCCATCTGGCCGACCTCGTCCTTGGTGTCAAGGTCGAGGCGCTGGTCGAGGCGGCCCTGGGCCAGCCCGTCGAGGACGCCCACGGTCTGCTGCAGCGGGCGGGCGATCATCCGGCCGATGACGACGGCCATGGTGATCGCGAGGGCGGCACCGACAACCATCACGATGATCATCAGCAGTCGCGCACTCTGATAGGCACTCTGGGCCGCGGCGACGCTGTCGGCCGCGATCTTGCTCTCGAGGTCGTTGAGGTCGGCCAGGTCCTTCTCAGCGGCGTCGAAGAGCGGGATCGCCCTCTCGGCGCGCTGGGTACGGAAGTCGGCGAGCTTGCCGTTGTCGATCAGCGGGATGAGGGTCTCGTCGCGGAACTTGCGATAGTCGGCCAGATCGGCGTTGAACGCGTCACGGAGCTTCTCGCGGCCGGTCATGTCGGTGGCCGTGTACTTCGCCCAGTGCTCATCGACGGAAGCGTCGTACTCGGCCATCAGCCTCTTGGTCTCGTCGATCTGCGCCGGAGTGGTGTCGGTCGAGAGCTCGAGGAGGTGCGCATCCGAGCTGGCGAGGCCGAGCTGGGCGGCCGCCAGCCAGTCGATGGCCTGGAGGCTGTCGCGGTTGAGCGTGTCGAGCCGGTTCTGGGCGCTGGCGAGACGGGCGATACCCAGCACGCCGATCCCGACCATCATGATCGTCAGCAGCAGGAACCCGGCCATCAGCTTCTGTGCGGTCTTCAGGTTCTTGAAGAGGGAGAACACTCCACCTCGGCGCGGGTTCTTCGACACGGCTGTTGCTTCCCTTCGGAACTGGCGCCCGTCTTTGGACGCCAGGCTTCGGATGCCTCTGGCTGTCCATCGGCAGCCGTGGGACCGACCTGAGATTTCCGGTCGCCAGGCGAAATCTGCCGGCGCCGTACGGCGGCCGCGTCGCACGCCCAGCAGGTCCCAGCAAGCCCCTGGGAAATGGCTCCGGCCCCGCGCGGATCCGCGCGGGGCCGGGTTTCTCAGTGCGGGGGGTCAGACGAGCTCAGACACCTGGACGGCGAGCTGGGTGTCCAGCACGAGCATCAGGTTGCCGTCGAGCTTGCAGACGTGGGTGACCACGCTGCGGATGTTGGCGGGCACCGTCTCGGGCAGGTCCTCGAAGAACTCGTCGCCAGGCTCGAGCACGTCACCGATCTCGTCGACCAGCATGCTGACGACGTCGCCGTCGTCGGTGCGGACCACGATGTTGACCGCGTCGTTGTCGTGGCTCTGCGGCGGCAGCCCGAGGCGGGAGCGGAGGTCGACGGTGGTGATGATCTGGCCGCGCAGGTTGATCAGTCCGCGCACCTCGACCGGTGCGTGCGGGACCGTGGTCAGGTCCTGCTCCTTGAGCACCTCTTGGACCGATCCGACCGGGACACCGAAGAGGTGGCCATCGAGGCGGAAGGTGCAGTACTGGCGTGACATCGCTCTCCTCAGATCATGCTCGCCGGAGCCAGCAGGCCCGGATCGATGGCGGAGACGGCGCGCTCGACGTCGACCAGCTCGGTGACGTGCTCGCCGACCAGGGCCGAGCCTTGGTGGCCGCCGGTGTCCAGATGGGTCCGCACCGAGATCTCCTCGTCGACGATGTCGTGGATCTCGCTCACGACGAAGCCGATGGCAAGGCCGCGGTGACGGCAGACGACGACGTGGATGAGTCCTTCCTCGCCCTGGTCGCCATAGGACTGGAGGGCCCGGTCGAGCCGTGCCAGCGGGAGGATCTCGCCGCGGTACTGGACGACCTCATAGCCGCCGACGCGCTCGACGAGGTTGGTCGAGAACTGCTCAAGTCGGTCGACCGAGCTGAGCGGCAGCGCGACCCGGCGACCGTCGGACAGGCCGAGCAGCAGCAGGCTGGTGCGCTCTCCCCTGTTGGAGGTCGTCTCTTCCTTGCCGCCCGCCGACGTGGCCTCGTTGACCATGCCGGCGTGACGGGCCAGTGCGTTGGCGTCGAGGATCAGGGCGATCCGCCCGTCACCCATGATGGTGGCACCGGCGTAGAGGTCGAGGTGTCGCAGCTGCTTGCCGAGTGGCTTGACGACGATCTCCTCGGTGTCCTTGATCTCGTCGACCACGACGCCGAACTGCTTGCCGTCGGCCTGGAGGACGACGATGAACGTCGTGTCGTGCTCGAGGGGCTCGAGTCCGAGCTGCTCACGGAGGTCGACCAGTGGAAGCAGGTCGCCGCGCAGGCGATAGACCGGGGTGCCCTGGATGGTCTCGATCCGGGTGGCGGCCTGCTCGCGGTCGAGCCGGACCAGCTCCAGCAGGTTGATCTGCGGGATGGCATAGAGGTTCTCGGCGGCGTTGATCACGAGGGCGGGGATGATGGCCAGGGTCAGCGGGATCTTGATGCGGACCGTGGTGCCGAGCCCGATCGTGCTGACGATGTCGATCGCGCCGCCGATGCGCTCGATGTTGGTCTTGACCACGTCCATGCCGACGCCGCGGCCGGACACGTTGGTGACCTTGGTGGCGGTGGAGAAGCCGGGCTGGAAGATCAGGTGGAGGGCCTCGCGGTCGCCCATCGTGGCCGCGGCGTCGCGGGTGATCATCCCGCGGGAGACGGCCTGGTTGCGGAGCTTCTCCGGGTCGATGCCGGCGCCGTCGTCGGTGATCTCGATGATGACCTGGCCGCCCTCGTGGAACGCCCGCAGCAGCAGCTTGCCCTCGGGGGTCTTGCCGACCGCCCGTCGGTCCTTGGGGGACTCGATGCCGTGGTCGACGCTGTTGCGCACCAGGTGCGTCAGCGGGTCCTTGACGGCCTCGAGGATGGTCTTGTCGAGCTCGGTGTCCCGGCCCTCCATCTCGACACGGACCTGCTTGCCCAGGCTGATCGAGAGGTCGCGGACGACGCGGGGCAGCTTGTTCCAGACGTTGTCGATGGGCTGCATGCGGGTCTTCATGACCCCCTCCTGCAGCTCGCCGGCGATGAGGTTCAGGCGGTGCGCCGTACGCTGCAGCTCGCCGTCCTGGCGGGTCGCGGCGCGTTGGAGCAGCTGGTTGCGGGTGAGCACGAGCTCGCCCACCAGGTTCATCAGCTCGTCGAGCAGGTCGACGTCCACCCGGATGCTGCTGTCGGCGACGGACCGGCGCGAGCCGTTCTGCTTGGCAGCGCCCGCAGGGGCACCGGTGGCGGCCGGGGCGGACCCCTCGACGTGCTCCTCGACGTGCTCCTCGACGTGCTCGTCGACGTGCTCGTCGACCGGCTCGTGGTCCTCGTCCTCGCCCTCATCGAGGTCCTCGTGCTCCAGCTCCGGCTCTTCGGCCTCGGGCTCGGCCTCGTGGACCGTGGCGTCGGGAGCGGTCTCGGGCTCGCTGACCGGCGCCACGGCCGTCTCAGCCGCGGGCGCGATCGCGGACGTCTCGGTGGTCTCGGCGGTCGGGGCGGGCGTCTTGCCGTCCAGGATGTCTTGCATCCGTCCCACCAGCAGGGAGTAGTCGGCATCACCCTCAGCGCCGGTCGCCTCGATCTGCGACAGCAGCGAACGGACGGCGTCGACCATCTCCAGCAGCACGGTCGTCAGCTGCGGATCCAAGGTCAGCTGCCCGTCGCGCAGGCGGGCCAGCAGGCTCTCGCCGACATGCGTGACGGACTCGAGGGTGTGGAACGCGAGGAATCCGCAGGTGCCCTTGATGGTGTGCACCGTGCGGAAGATGCTCGACAACAGCTCGCGGGAGCCCGGTTCGCGCTCGAGCGCCACCAGGTCCCGGTCTAGCTGGTCCAAATTCTCGTGACTCTCGACGAGGAACTCGGCGACGATGTCGTCCATGACCTCCACTGACGGTCTCCTTGCTCGATCGAGGTGCTCGGTCCCCCGGCACTGATGTGCTGATCGGCAGATCTGTTCCGGATCTGAGGAACGTCCTCGATCCGGTGCGAACGACCCTCCCGGGCCATTCGGCGTCCACCGCCCTGCCTCGCCGAGCGTTCTCCACAGTCGGGCGGCCGGATGACACCCTCGCCGGCTTCCGCGGTCCAGAGTCGGACTTCTTCGGGCGCGTCAGGCGCCCCTGGACAAGGAGGAGTCATGCGCACAGACATCCGTCGGAAGGTCCGCGCCGAACGAGGCATCACCACGGCCGAATATGCCGTCGGGACCGCCGCGGGGGCCGGCCTGGCGGCGCTGCTCTACAAGATGCTGAGCGGCGGGTTCGGGGAGCAGCTGCTCCACACCCTGTTCGACCACGTGCTCGGGTTGCTGGGGATCGGGTGAGCCGCCTGGGTCCGCGCCGACGAGGCAGCCAGCGCGGAGCGGTCACCGCTGAGCTCGCGCTGGGGCTGCCGCTGCTCCTCGCGGTGACGCTGGGGCTGGTGTGGCTGCTGGTCGTCGGCGTGGCCCAGGTCAGGATGGTCGACGCGGCCCGCGAGGCGGCCCGGGCGGCCGCGCGGGGCGAACCCAGGGTGGCCGCGGTCTCGGCAGCGCTGCGGGTCGCGCCGGCGGGCGCGCAGGTCGAGGTGACCTCGACGGGTGACGACATCCACGTGGTCGTCTCGGCTGAGATCGACGGTCCGGGAGGTCTGTTCGCCTTCCTTCCCGGCGTCCGCGTGGTGGGCGAGGCCGTGGCGGCACGGGAGCCCGAGCCGTGATGCCGGCCACGGCGAACGGCCCTGGCGAGAGCGGTGCCGCCACGGTGCTCGTGGTGGCCGTTGCGGGACTGCTCCTGGTGATCGGGGCGGCGCTCGGCGTCGTGACGGCGCTGGTCGCCGATCACCGCCGGGCGCAGTCGGCCGCCGACCTGGCCGCCCTCGCCGGCGCCACGGTGCTCGCGAGAGGTGGCGCGCCCTGCCAGGAGGCGGGCCGCGTGGCCTCGGCCAACGGGGCGACGATGGTCGCGTGCTCCTTGCGCGGCGCCGACGTGCTCGTCGAGGTCGTCGTGTCGGGCCCGCGGTGGCGGGGCTGGGCGGGTGACCCCAGGGCACGGGCGCGGGCCGGTCCCGGCTGAGGGGCTTCGCGCCGGCGTTCGTCCTAGCGGTCGCGCTCGTCGTCGCGGTCGACCGACCGTTCGGAGGAGACGGCGTCGAGCTTGTCGGACAGCTCGTTGAGGCGACGCCGTTCGCGCCGCGCTCTCAGCTCACGCTTGGTGCCGTACTTCAGGACGGCCCAGCCCCACAGGATGAACGCCCCGGCAGCGACCCCGACCACAAAGATGGCGAGGGCCGACATGTCGATGCCGAGGAGGCTCGTCGTCCCCGTGCCCGTGAAAACGGCCGCGACGATCGCCAACGCACCCAGCACGATGAGGAGGAGTCCCAGGATGACCATGCCTGCACGCTAGCCGCCCGACGGCCGGTCGGGCGATCACCCGAGCGGCGCGGAGCCGCCGAGAAGGACGTCGAGGAGGATCCCGGCGCCAGCCTTGTCGAGCGGGTTGTTCTGGTTGCCGCACTTGGGGGACTGCACGCACGAGGGACAGCCCTCGGTGCAGGCGCACGCCGCGATCGTCTCGCGCGTGGCCCCCAGCCACTCCCGGGCCGACCCGAACCCCCGCTCGGCGAACCCGGCACCGCCGGGGTGGCCGTCATAGACGAACACCGTGAGCTCACCGGTGTCCGGGTGGAGCGCCGTCGACACCCCGCCGATGTCCCATCGGTCGCAGGTGGCGAACAAGGGGAGCAGTCCGATGCTGCAGTGCTCGGCCGCGTGGGCGGCTCCCGGCAGGTCCAACGCGGCGAGGCCGCTCTCCTCGAGCAGGTCGGCGGGCACCGTCCACCAGACCGCCGAGGTCACCAGCGACCGAGGTGGGAGGTCGAGCGCCACCTCCGCGAGCACCTCGCCGGAGGGCTGGCGCCGCTTGAGATAGGAGACGGTCTGGTGGGTCACCTCGACGGTGCCGAGGGCGAGTCGGCAGTCCCCCCAGCGCTCGTGTCGCTGCTCGCCCCGGATCCGGATGTCGGTGACTTCTCGCGCGGTGGTCGAGAAGTCGACCTCGGCGGGTCGCAGGAGGGCGACGTGGTCGTCCAGATCGAGCTCGAGCACCTCCCAGGTCTCGCCCATGTGGACATAGATCGCGCCCTGGTGAGCCGTGCTGTGCGCGCTGCCGGCGTCGACGTTGCCGACGACGCGGCCGGTGCGTTCGTCGACGAGCTGGACCGGTGAGCCGCCGGACGAGCGGATGTCGGCCAGGTCGCTGGCCCGTCGCCGGTCGGTCCAGAACCAGCCCTGGGGACGGCGTCGCAGCAGCCCGGCCCGGGTCAGCGCCGCCACGGCGTCGGCGGCCGTCGGCCCGAACATCGGGAGGTCGCGTTCGGTCAGCGGGATCTCCTGTGCGGCGGCGCATAGGTGGGGGCCGAGGACGTATTCGTTGGTGGGATCGAACACGGTGGCCTCGACAGGCTGGCCGAACAGGGCATCGGGGTGGGTCACCAGAAAGGTGTCGAGAGGGTCGTCGCGGGCGACGAGGACGCCGAGCGCGTCCTGTCCCTCGCGGCCCGCCCGGCCCAGCTGCTGCCACAGCGCGGCTCGGGTGCCGGGGAAACCTGCGATGACCACGGCATCCAGGCCGCTGATGTCGATGCCCAGCTCGAGAGCGTTGGTCGCGGCCATCCCCGTGAGCCGTCCGCTCCGGAACGCCGTCTCGAGGGCCCGGCGCTCCTCGGGCAGATAGCCGCCGCGATAGGCCGCGACGCGGTCGGGCAGCTCGGGGTCGACCTCGGCGAGCAGCCCGGCGGCCGTCATGGCCATCTGTTCGGCCCCGCGCCGCGACCGGACGAACGCCAGCGTGCGCACGTCCTCGGCCACCAGGTCGGCCAGCAGGTCCGCCGACTCCGACGAGGCGGCCCTGCGCACGGGCGCACCGTTCTCGCCCGTGAAGGACGTGAAGGGTGGCTCCCACAGCGCGACCACCGAGCGTCCCCGGGGTGAGTGGTCGGCGGTCACGGCGGCCACGTCCAACCCGGTCAGGCGACCCGCGGCCATCTCGGGGTCGGCGACTGTCGCCGAGGCCAGCACAAACGTCGGGGACGCCCCATAGGACGCGCAGACCCGCCGCAGCCGACGCAGCACCTGCGCGACATGGGCGCCGAAGACGCCGCGGTAGTGGTGGCACTCGTCGACGACGACATAGCGCAGTCTGCCGAGCAGCGCCGACCAGCGCTGGTGGGTCGGCAGTAGCGACCGGTGGAGCATGTCGGGGTTGGTGAGGACATATTCGGCGTGGTCGCGGGTCCAGTCGCGTTCCTCACGGGAGGAGTCGCCGTCGTGGGTCGCGGCGCGCACATCGACAGCCAGCGCACGCAACGACGTCAGCTGGTCGTGGGCGAGCGCTTTGGTCGGCGCGAGATAGAGGACGGCCGCGCCGCGCTGGCCCTTGCCGCCGCGCGCGGTCCGGATCGCCGAGAGCGCCGGCAGCTGGTAGGCCAGCGACTTGCCGGACGCCGTGCCGGTCGAGATGACGACGTGCTGTCCGGCGTGGGCGAGTTCCGCAGCCAGCGTCTGGTGCTGCCAGGGACGCTCGATGCCGCGTGCTTCATAGGCGGACCTGACGTCGTCGGGGACCCAGGCGGGCCAGTCCGCGAAGGTCGCCGCGCGGGCGGGCACGGTCTCGAGATGGGTCAACCGGTCCTCGCGGCCCGGGACGGCCGACAGCCTGCGCACCAGGTCGTCGACCGACCCGCGCGTCCCGGTCCGGTGCCGCTCGCCGCCCACAGGGCGAGTGTCGCAAACGCCGCCGACAGCGAGGGCCTGGCCCGAGATGTTCGGACCAGTGGACGTCGCGACTCACGAATCGGCATCGGCATGGTTTGATACTGCGTGACGGCACGGGGACGGTCCACGTGCCTGCGTATGCTGTGACGGTGCACTGACCGGGGTGCCGAGGAGCGACTTGTGGACTTGACGCTGACGACGCGCGAAGTCGATGGCAAGACCATCGTCTCCGTGGGCGGTGAGATCGACGTCTACACCGCGCCCAAGCTGCGCGACAAGATCACCGAGCTCGTCGGTGACGGCCGCTACCAGATCGTCATCGACATGGAGGCCGTCGAGTTCCTCGACTCGACCGGCCTCGGCGTCCTTGTCGGCGGCCTCAAGAAGGTCCGCGCCCACGACGGCTCTCTCGAGCTCGTCTGCACCCAGGACCGCCTCCTCAAGATCTTCCGCATCACCGGGCTCGCCAAGGTCTTCGCGATCCACGGGTCGGCCGACTCGGCCGTCGCCTCCGTCTGAGCGGCTGACCAGCCGACCACGGAGAACCATCCGTCCCACCGAGCGCACCGCTCGGCGATGCCGACGGGTGTCCCTCGTCACACCCGAATGCCAACTCTCCAGTAGCTCTGCGTAGACTCCGGCCCAGCCTTGTGCCTCGCCCGCACAGACCCGATCTCCAGGAGGAAACGCATGACCGGGTTCCCACCCGATGTCGTGACTGTCTCCGGCGCCAACCTGTGGCTGGTCGTCATCGTCGCCCTGATCGCGCTCGGCGCGATCGGGATGGCGGTGCTCTTCCGTTCCCAGGTGCTGGCTGCCGGTGAAGGCACCGACAACATGAAGAACATCGCGCTCGCCGTCCAGGAGGGCGCCAGCGCCTATCTGGGCCGCCAGTTCCGCACGCTCGGCATCTTCGCCGGGGTCGCTTTCCTGGTGCTGCTCGCGCTTCCTGCCGACGACTGGGGGGTGCGCATCGGTCGGTCGGTCTTCTTCCTCCTCGGCGCAGGCTTCTCCGCCGCGATCGGTTATCTCGGCATGTCACTCGCCGTGCGCGCCAACCTGCGCGTCGCCGCGGCCGCCAACGACGAGGGCCGCGACCCGGCCATGAACGTCGGCTTCCGCACGGGTGCATTCGTCGGCATGGCGACCGTGGGCCTCGGCCTGCTCGGCGCCAGCATCGTGGTCCTCCTGTTCAAGGACCAGGCCCCTCACGTGCTCGAGGGCTTCGGCTTCGGAGCCGCCCTGCTCGCCATGTTCATGCGTGTCGGCGGCGGTATCTTCACCAAGGCTGCCGACGTGGGCGCCGACCTCGTCGGCAAGGTCG
>JAGQUE010000203.1 GCA_020438665.1 Nocardioidaceae bacterium
CACCCGCGGCGAAGCCGAGCGTCACCGGCGGGCGGCGTCGATGAACGCCCGGAGTACGGCGAGCTGCTTGGGCTCGGTCTGCCAGGTGTCCTCGGGGTGCCACTGGACGCCGAGGAACCAGCCGGACGACGAGGGGAGCTCGACGGCCTCGATGACGCCCTCCTCGGAGCGGGCGGTCACCACGAGCCCCTCGCCGAGCTCGGCGAGGCACTGGTGGTGATAGCAGGAGACCTCGACCGCGGCGCCGACGATCGCGCCGGCCGCGGTGCCCTGGTCGACGGTGACGTGGTGGACGTGGTTGCGGTGGTGGCGCATCTCCCCGGTGTGCTCGTCCATGTCCTGGACGAGGGTGCCGCCGCGCGCGACGTTGACGACCTGGGTGCCGCGGCAGACCGACAGGAGCGGCAGACCGGCCGCGAGGGCGACGCGGGCGACCGCGAGGTCGAAGGCGTCCTGCTCGTCGTCGACGTCATAGAGCGAGGCGTGGTCGGGCTGACCGGCCCAGTGGGCGGCCATGTCGCCCCCGCCGGGGAGCAGCACCCCGTCGGCCCAGCGCAGCCGCGCGGCCACCTCATCGTCGGACACGACACCGCCCGGGGCCACCGGGTGGACGAGCAACGGCTCCCCACCGGCGCCATAGACGGCCTCGATCAGGTTGCGTGAGGCCACCATCGCCCGATAGCGCAGCGCGGACGCGCTCTCGGAGAAGCGTGAGGGGATCGCAATGAGCGGCCGCTCGGCGGCCGTGGTGTCGGGCATCGGGGACCTTCGTGGCTCAGGGCTGCGGGGGCTGGGGCTTGCGGATGCCGCGGAACTCCCAGTCCCCGCCCTGAGCGGTGGAGAGGACCTCCTCGGACTCCGTCGGCTGCGCCCCCACATCATCGCGGATCGGGGTCGGCCCCGACACGATGTGGTTGCGCAGCGTGCCGAGCCCCTCGACCTCGACCTCGACCACGTCGCCGGGATAGACCGTCCGCGAGATCGCGGGGGTCCCCGACAGCAGCAGGTCACCGGGCTGGAGCGTGATGGTCCGCGCGATGTCCGCGACGAGGTAGTGCATGTCCCACTCCATCTCGTCGGTGTTGCCGTCCTGGCGGACCTCCCCGTTGACGAGGGTGCGGATCTGCTTGCCGCGGAAGTCCCAGCCCTCGACGACACCCGGCCCCACCGGGCACAGCGTGTCGGCGCCCTTGACCCGCAGCATCGACCCCGAGTCGGTGTCGCGGAAGTCGTGGAGGCCATAGTCGTTGGCCACGGTGAAGCCGCGGATGTAGTCGCCGGCCTCCTCGGGAGACACGTTGCGGCAGGTGCGGCCGATCACGATGGCGATCTCGCCCTCATAGTTGAGCCACTTGCAGCGCTCCGGGCGTACGACGGCCGCCTCGTGACCGTTGAGCGCCGACACCGGCTTGTGGAAGTAGGTCGGCGCCTTCGGCAGCGCCGTCATCAGCTCCTTGACCCGCGAGAGGTAGTTGAGGTGGACGCAGACGATCTTGGTCGGGGTCACCGGCGGGAGGTGGGTCGCGTCGGCGATGGCCACCTCGCGGCCGTCGCCGGCCACCAGGGTGTCCCCACGCCGTACGACGTCGACGGCGTTGCCGTCGAGCAGGATCCGGCGGGTCTCACGCAGGGTCATCGAGGTCCTCTCTCAGCCGGCCGCGGGGATGTCCGCGCCGGCGCTGCCCATCTGGCGGGTGTAGTCAGGGTCTTCGGGGGTGGTGTGCGGGCGCGGGAAGCCGCCCTCGGGGCGATCGAACCACAGGTGCACCTGACCGGTGCCGATCGAGTTCTCATAGTCGCCGTACTGGCGACCGGCCGCGGTGAGGTCCTCCTCGCCGAGAGCGCCCGCCATCATGAGGTAGTGGGCGAACATCGCCTCCGGCCGGTAGCGCATGAACTCGCCCATCGTGTCGAGCACCCGCTTGTGGTCACCGGCCTTGAACCACCCGATCCGCTCGAGGTCGGCCTGGTAGGCCTCCTGGGTGAAGATGTGCTCGGTGCCGGCGGCCTCGTGGTCGCGCAGCTGACGCAGCTTCCAGAACGTGTGGGACAGTGCGCCCGACGCGATCAGCACGACCTTGCGGTCGGTCTCGGCGATGGCCTGACCGATCGCGCGGCCGGCGCGGAGGAAGTCCTCGCCCTCGCCGGTCTGGGCGACCGACACCGAGACCCACTGCTTGTCGAGCCCCTCGCCGAGGAACTTCCACATGTTCAGCGACGGGTAGTACATGGGCAGGAACGGGTCGTCGATGGCGGTGATCCACGTCGAGTGCTGCGGGGCCACCCGGTCCATGGCCCAGGCCAGCTCGGCGTCGCCGCGCCAGTCGTAGGGGATCCGGCACATGCCGCGCGGCAGCTCCTCGGCGGTGAACAGCCCCGCCCGCCGGTCCTGCGCGGTGACCACGAACTCCACGGTGGTGAACCAGTGGGAGTCCAGCACGACGACGGTGTCGTAGTCGAGGGTCTCGAAGACCTCGGTCCGCAACACCTCGAGCGCGGGCCCGAGGCTGAAGTCGCTCCCCTTGTTGAGCTCCTTGCGGGTGCTCTCGGGCAGCATGATCGTCGGCACGTGCGCCAGGATCCCGGCGCCTACGACCTCACCCATGTCATTTCCTCCAACCACTCGGCGCGAAGACCGAGTTCTTGATGTTCGTGTAGAAGTCGAAGCTCCAGACCCCGCCCTCGCGGCCGATGCCCGACTGGCCGTTGCCGCCGAACGGCGCCCCGAGGTCACGCACGAAGAAGCAGTTGACCCACACGGTGCCCGCGTCGAGCAGGTCTGACACCCGCTCGGCGCGGTCGGCGTCGCCGGTGACCAGCGTGGCGGCCAGTCCGAACCGCGTGTCGTTGGCCATCGCGATGGCCTGCTCCTCGGTGTCGAACGTCTCGATCGTGACGACCGGACCGAAGACCTCCTCGGTCAGGATCTCCGAGCCGGGCTGGGCCCCGACCAGGATCGTGGGCCGCATATAGAGCCCGCCGAGGTCGTCGTTGGGGCCGCCTCCGAGCAGGACCCGCGCCCCGTCGGCCACCGCCCGGTCGACCATGGCGACCATCTTGTCGAAGTGGGGTCGGGAGATCAGCGCGGAGACGTCGGTGGCCTCCTCGCGCGGGTCGCCCTGCGTCAGGCCGGCCGCCTTGGCCACCACGCGCTCGGTGAACTCCTCGGCGATCGAGGAGTCCACCAGCATCCGCGCGGCCTTGAGGCAGACCTGGCCGGCGTTGTCGAACTGCTCCACGGCCAGGTCGACGGCCAGGTCGAGGTCCGCGTCGGCGAAGACGACCAGCGGCGACTTGCCGCCCAGCTCGAAGGACAGCGGCACGATGTTGGGTGCGGCCGCCGCCGCGATGACCCCGGCGGTCGGCACCGAACCGGTGAACGCGAGCCGGTTGATGCCGGGGTGTGAGGTCAGCGGGGCGCCGGCGTCGCGGCCGGTGCCTTGGACGACGTTGAAGACGCCGGCAGGTACGCCGGCCTCGTGCGTGATGTCGGCCAGCAGGCTCGCGGTGAGCGGAGCCCACTCCGGCGGCTTGAGCACGACGGTGTTGCCCGCCGCCAGCGCGGGACCGATCCGCCAGGTCGCCAGCATCAGTGGCGCGTTCCACGGCGTGATGATCGCGACGACGCCCGCCGGGTCATAGGTGACCCGCTCGCGGTGACCGCGCCCCGGCACCTCCATGTCGGGATGTCCGAGCTGGTGCTCGGCATAGTCGGCGAAGAAGCGGAAGTTCATCGCCACCCGCGGCATGACGCCGCGGCGGTGGGAGCGGATCAGCGAGCCGTTGTCGCGGGTCTCCACCAGCGACAGCTCCTCGACGCGTGCCTCGACGCCCTCGGCGACGCGACGCAGGATCGCGGATCGCTCGGCCACGGGGAGCGCGGCCCATGCGGGGAACGCTGCCCGCGCGGCGGCAACCGCTCGGTCGACCTCCTCCGCTCCGGCGGCGTGCACCTGGGCGATCTCGGTCTCGTCGATCGGGGAGATGTCGGCGAACGTCGTGGCCGACGCGACGCGCTCTCCACCGATCCAGTGGCGTAGATCGACAGTGACGCCCTCGACCACAGTGGTCGAGGGCGTGGCGGGGCTCTGCTCCGTCATCGGGCTCCTTCGCGGGGGCGGTCGTGGGCAACCGGCGTCAGGGGCGTTCGTTAGGGGCCAAACGTATTGGTGAGGCTTGCCAGGGTCAAGAAACGTCCAAGAACCGGTTTGAAGGCTTGGCAACCCTGACTTCGACCCCTATCGTACGGGGCCAAACGGCTTCGCCTGTGACCTGGCGCACAGGCGGCGGCCACTCAGGGTGCGGTGCTCGGTGACCGGACCCGCTGCCCGTCCCCCGATCCCGGAGACCTGCATGTCGAACTCTGAGTCCAGCACCCAGAACCTGCCCCCCAACCCCCACGAACACCACGAGATCCTGCCCGGCGAGAACCTGGCGGCCAACAAGCTCGGCATCGCCGGTGTCGTCTTCTTCGTCGTCGCCGCCGCCGCTCCGCTGGTCGGCATGACCGGCGCGGTTCCCGTCGCGATCGTCCTGGGCAACGGGGCTGCGGCTCCCGGCGCCTACCTCGCCGTCGGTCTCGTCCTGCTCATCTTCAGCGTCGGCTATGCCGCCATGAGCGGCCAGGTCAGCAACGCGGGCGCGTTCTTCGCCTACGTCGGCCGCGGGCTCGGCATCGTCCCGGGCGTCGGCTCGGCGTTCGTGTCTCTGTTCGCCTACCTCACCATCCAGCTGGCCGTCTTCGGCTTCTTCGGCGGCCTCGCCTCCTTCCAGCTCAACGAGAAGCTCGGCACCAACCTCAGCTGGTGGGCATGGTGCCTGATCGCCTGGGCCGTGGTGACGATCCTGTCGATCCTCCAGGTCGATGTCGGCGCCAAGGTCCTCGGCGTCCTGATGCTGCTCGAGGTGGCCTCGCTGACGCTGATGGCGATCGCCGTCATCGCCCAGGGCGGTGGCCCCGACGGGCTCTCGCTCGGCGCGTCGTTCTCGCCCGGCAACATCTTCACCGGCGGCTTCACCGGGTCGGCTGGCATCGCGCTGGCGTTCGCCTTCGCCTCCTACATCGGCTTCGAGGCCACCGCCATCTATGCCGAGGAGACCAAGAACCCCAAGCGGGCAGTGCCGATCGCGACCTACACCGCCGTCACGCTGATCGCGGTCCTGTTCGCGCTCACGTCGTGGGCCGTGGTGAGCGGCGTCGGCACCAACAGCGTCGTCGACAAGGTCGCTGCGCAGTCGGGCGACCTAGCCGACCCGGCCGCGGTGATCTTCGGTGTGGCCGACCAGTACGTCGGGGGCTGGCTGTCCACGACGATGAGCTGGCTGGTCCTGAGCAGCCTCTTCGCGGGTCTGCTCGCCTTCCAGAACAGCGCGGCGCGCTACTTCTTCTCCCTCGGGCGGGCCGGCGTGCTGCCCAAGGCTCTCGATCACGTCAACGGCCGCGGCGCCCCGCTGGTCGGTGCGCTGGCGACCTCGACCGTCAGCGGCGCCGTGATCGCCTGGTTCGCCGCCACTGGCAAGGACCCGATCGGGACGATGTTCCTGTGGTTCAGCGCGGTCGCCGTGCTCGCCATCGTGCTGGTGGAGACCCTGGTGTCGGTGGCCGTCATCGCACACTTCCGCAGGCTCGGCGGCGGCAAGGCGTGGAACACCATGATCGCGCCCATCATCTCGATCGTCGGCCTGGCGGTCGGGGCCTATCTGGTGATGGCTCGGTTCGGCCTGCTGGCCGGCACCACCGCAGACGGGGTCGACCCGACGACCCAGACCTTCGGGCTGTCGACGTTCGGCCGGACCCTGGTCCTGTCCCCGTTCATCGTCTTCGTCGTCGGCGCCCTCGTGGGTGTAGTTCGCCGCTCGGACGAGAACGCCGACGCGGTGGCCGACCTGGTGACCTGATCGCGCGCAACCTCATCGGGACGGGCCGGGCACCTACGGTGCCCGGCCCGCCTCGTTTCCGGCAGATTTCTGTTCGGTTTCAGCACCCGAGCCGCGGTTGTGTTGCCGTTTCCGCGTGTCTTAGGGTGCACAGCACTTCTCATCCCGAAGGAGCCGCCTCCGCATGGACTCCCCCGCCCCCGCGATCCGACTCGAGGGCATCACCAAGCATTTCGGTGAGGTGCGCGCCGTCGACGGCATCGACCTCACCATCGAGGACGGCGAGTTCTTCTCGATGCTCGGGCCGTCCGGGTCGGGCAAGACCACGGTGCTCCGGATGGTCGCCGGCTTCGAGGAGCCGACCGCCGGCCGCATCCTGCTCGGCGACCGCGACGTGACCGG
>JAGQUE010000204.1 GCA_020438665.1 Nocardioidaceae bacterium
TTGACGCTTTCCGGCCTTCCCCTGCGCCATACCCATGGCACAATCGGGCGCCATGGGTCTGGTGGGGTGGTGGCTGGCGGGCGTGGTGGCGTGGCACTTCGGGGCACTCCACCCGACGGAGAAGCCGCTCGCCTTCACACTGGCCATCGCGCCGTTCCTGGTGCTGTTCGTCGTGATCGCGGTGCGCCGTCGGCGCGACGACGCTGACGAGGGTCCTTAGCCTGAGTCGACTTGGGCCGGTCGACTTGGCCCGGTCGCCTCAGCCCGGTCGCCTCAGCCCGGTCGACTCAGCCCGGATCCCGCTCAGCGGGGTCGAGCCAGGTCACGCCGACCTCGGCCTCGGCTTCCAGGGCCAGGCGGAACACGTGTCCCACCATCTGCTCCAGCTTGCCGCCCAACAGCGGGATGCTCACCTTGATCTCGCCCGACACCGTCTCCACCGTCTGGGCGCCCCGCTGGCGCAGGGTGACGGTGCCATCCATCCGCCCGGGGCGGCCAGGCGTGGTGAGCACCAGGGTCGCGTCCGTGGGGGAGTGCCAGGTCTCGCGCTGCTCGATCTCGATCTCCTCGCCCACGAACGACCGAGCGGCCGCCGGGACATACTGCGTCGACTGCACCTGGTCGACGTCGACAAGCAGCCCGGCGTCGGTGCCCTCCACGCGAACGGCGTGACGCAGGACGCGCTGGTACACGCACACCTGCTCGCGGAACTCCGGGTCGGTCAGCATCGCGAAGACCGTCGCCGGGTCGGCGTCATAGACCATCTCGTGGCGAAAACGCATGCGCACATCCTGACTGACCGTTGGGCACTTCGCTATGCGGAAATTCTTCGGAAACCGTATCTGAGGCGGCTCGGCGGTTCCGGTTGTCGCGGTGCCTACGGGGTCCTAATGTCGGTCTGTGGCACTCAACGTCGAGGACACCCTGTCGGACCTGCTCACGAAGGCCGCTGCGCTGGCGACCCAGCGCAAGGGCAAGGGCGGGCCCCCTCCCGAGGTCGCGGGTGAGCTCCTCCACGCCTATTACCACCGGGTCGCCGCCGACGACCTCGCGGACCGCGCCGACGTCGACCTCTACGGCGCGCTGGCCTCCCACTATCGACTGGCGGAGCACCGTCCCCAGGGCCGGGCGCAGATCCGGGTCTTCACCCCGACCATCCCCGACCAGGGCTGGTCAGCGGCGGGTCACTCGGTGGTCGAGGTCGTCACCGACGACATGCCGTTCCTCGTCGACTCCGTGACGATGGCGCTCGCGTCGCTGGAGCGGACCGTCCACCTGGTCGTCCACCCGATCCTCGAGGTGCTGCGCGATATCACCGGTGAGCTCAAGGAGGTCGCCCCCGACGAGATCGAGGGCGAGCACGGCCTGGCCGACGGCCTGCAGGTGATCGACGAGTCGTGGATGCACGTCGAGATCGACCGCATCAGCGACGAGGAGGACCGCGTCGCCATCGAGAACGCGCTGAGCGTCGTGCTGCGCGACGTCCGCGACGCCGTCGAGGACTGGCCCCGGATGCAGGCCCGTCTGCTCGACCTCGTGGGCGATCTCCAGGAGACGGCCCCCGCCGGACTGCCCCCGGAGGAGATCGAGCAGAGCATCGACCTGCTCCGGTGGCTGGCCGACGACCACTTCGCCTTCCTCGGTTTCCGCGAGTATGACCTGGTCGAGGACGGGGAGGACCTCGCCCTGCGGGCCATCGCGGGCACCGGTCTGGGCATCCTGCGCGGCGACCAGATCCAGTCGGCGGCGTTCTCCGCGCTGCCGGCCATGGTGCGGGCCCGGGCCCGCGAGCCCAAGCTGCTCGTGCTGGCCAAGGCCAACTCCAAGGCGACCGTCCACCGGTCGGCCTACCTGGACTACATCGGCGTCAAGCGGTTCGACGACCAGGGCAACGTGATCGGCGAGAGCCGCTTCCTCGGGCTCTTCTCCGCGGCGACCTACACCGAGTCGGTGATGCGGATCCCGATGCTGCGCGACAAGGTGATCGAGGTGCTGCGCCTCACCGACACCGAGCCGATGAGCCATGCCGGCAAGTCGCTGGTCAACGTCCTTGAGAACTATCCCCGCGACGAGCTCTTCCACACCCCGATCGACGAGCTGGTGCCGATCGCCGAACAGGTCATGATCACCCGCGAACGGCGTCAGCTGCGGCTGTTCACGCGACGCGACACCTATGGCCGCTATGTGTCGTGCCTGGTCTACATGCCGCGCGACCGCTACAACACCGCCGTCCGCGAGAAGCTGTCAGCGATCCTCAAGGACGAGCTGAGCGCCGAGACCGTCGAGTTCACGGTCCGCGTCAACGAGTCCTACCTCGCGCAGGTGCACTTCGTCGTCCGGCCGAGCCGCGGCGAGATCATCTCGGAGTTCGACGTCCGCGAGCTCGAGCGCAAGCTCGCCGACGCCTCCCGGTCGTGGCGCGACGACCTGGCCTCGGCCCTCAACGCCGACTTCGGCGAGGAGACCGCCTCGCGGCTCGGACGCCACTACCTCAACGCGTTCCCCGGCGCCTATATGGAGGACTACTCCGCCCGCACCGCGTCGGTCGACGTCGGACGCCTCGAGGCGATCACGGGTGACGAGGGCATCGACCTGTCGCTCTATGAGCCGCTGGACTCCGACCGCGGCGAGGCTCGGCTCAAGGTCTATCGGATCGGCCACCCGCTGTCGCTCTCACAGGTGCTGCCGATGCTGTCCTCGATGGGTGTCGAGGTCGTCGACGAGCGGCCCTACGAGTTGGAGAAGCTGGGCCGGCCCAGCCACATCTATGAGTTCGGGCTCCACTACTCCGGCGGGCTCCCGAGCGGTGCCCGCGAGCTCTTCCAGGACGCCCTACGCGCGATCTGGAACGGGCACAACGAGATCGACGGCTTCAACAGCCTCGTGCTGTCGGCGGGCATCACCTGGCGCCAGGCCACGGTGCTGCGCGCCTATGCCAAGTACATGAAGCAGGGCAACAGCCCGTTTTCGGTGGACTACATCGAGGAGGCCCTGCGCAGCAACGTCGACATCAGCCGGTTGCTCGTCCAGCTGTTCGAGGCACGCTTCGACCCGGCCGTCGGGTCGGCTGGCGGGTCTGCTGCCGGGGGTGGCGGCGAGGCACTGGGCGACCCGCGCGAGGACGAGGCCCGGACCGCCAAGGTCGACAAGCTCCAGCGCTCCATCAACCGGGCGCTCGACGACGTCGCCAGCCTCGACCACGACCGCATCCTGCGGTCCTATCTCGGGCTGGTCATGGCGACGCTGCGGACCAACTACTTCCAGCGCAACAGCGACGGCGGGTTCCATTCCTACATCTCCTTCAAGCTGGACCCCAAGGCGATCCCCGACCTGCCGATGCCGCGGCCGCGCTTCGAGATCTTCGTCTATTCCCCGCGGGTCGAGGGTGTCCACCTGCGCTTCGGCGCGGTCGCCCGCGG
>JAGQUE010000205.1 GCA_020438665.1 Nocardioidaceae bacterium
CCATCGCGCCCATGTTGTATTCCGGGACATAGGCCTGGTCGTACTTGCCGAACGGGTAGGGGTAGTCGAAGGCGTCCTCGAAGAATGCGAACCCCTGCTTGGTGATCTTGTTGAGCTCCTCGTGGTCGAGGTGCTGGGCGATCGACTGGCGTGCGAAGTGGCCGAGCCGGATGGTGCCGTGGCGGCCGACGTAGTCGTCATAGACCGCGTGGTACTCGCCCGCGACGAGCGCGGTGATATAGGTCGACATCCGCTCGGTCGGCGCGAAGTGCCACGCGGCCTTGCCGTCGCCGAGCAGCTCGGGCTCGGGCGTCGGTGAGTTGGAGATGACGGTCCAGTGCTCGGCGGCGGTGACGTTGAAGGTGAACGTCGCCTTGAGGTCGGGCTGCTCGAAGGTGGTGTAGACGCGGCGGGCGTCTGGGACCTCGAACTGGGTGTAGAGGTAGACGCGGCTGTCGGCGGGGTCGACGAAGCGGTGCAGACCCTCGCCGGTGTGGCTGTAGGGCAGCTCGCAGAAGACCCTCAGCTCGTTGTCGGCGTCGAGGCCGTCGAGCTGGATGCGCTGGTCGCGGTAGACCTCGAACGGGTCGAGGGCCTGCCCGTTGAGGGTGATCTCGTGGACGGTGGCTCCGTTGAGGTCGGCGAAGGTGCTCGCGCCGGGCTCGGAACACGAGAACCGGATCACGGTCGTGCTCTCGAAGACCTTGTCGGAGACGGTGAGGTCGAGGTCGATGGTGTAGGACTCGACGGAGAGGAGGGAACCGCGGGTGGCGGCCTCGTCCCGGGTGAGGTTGGTTCCAGGCATGCCTCGCATCCTCTCACCGTGACCGACGGGTGCCACAACTCCCTGGTTCAGCCCCGCCTCGCACATCGCCCGGTGCGGCTCCGCGTACGCCGTAGAGTTGCCCGGGTGACCAACGCTGACTTCTGGTTCGACCCGCTGTGCCCGTTCGCCTGGATCTCGTCCCGGTGGATCCTCGAGGTCGAGCAGGTGCGCGACATCTCCGTGACGTGGCACGTCATGAGCCTCGCCTACCTCAACAGGGACAAGGACATCCCGGACGACTACCGTGAGCTCCTCGCCCCGGCGTGGGGCCCGGTGCGCGTGTGCGTCGCCGCCGAGCAGCGCCACGGCAACGAGGTGTTGCTGCCGCTCTACACCGCGATGGGCAACCGGATCCACCGCGGCGGGGAGAAGATCAGCCGCGAGCTGATCGAGGCGGCCGTCGCGGAGGTGGACCTCGAGCCCGACCTCGTCGACGCGATGGACGACGCCTCGCTCGACGATGCCGTCATCAAGTCCCACCACGAGGGCATGGACCAGGTCGGCAACGACGTCGGGACCCCCACGATCGCGTTCGAGGGGTCGGCGTTCTTCGGCCCGGTCCTCAGCAAGATCCCGCGAGGCGACGACGCGGGTCTGCTGTGGGACGGCTGCGTCGCGGTGGCGAGGTTCCCCCACTTCTATGAGCTCAAGCGCTCGCGCACCGGCGAGCTGGACTTCGACTGAGCCGCGCTGCTCGCGAGGCCGCCGGCGTGGGATGACGGCCTTGGCCCGGGCGCGCATAGTGGAGCGGGTGATCGTTCCCTCTCGCCCCGCCCTGCCCCGTGTCGGGGTCACGCTCGCGACCACCCTCGGTCTGGTGACCGGCGGGCTGGTGCTGGGGTCCGGCGCCGCGTCGGCAGCCGTGGACCGGCCCGCGGTGCCGCGACCCGCCCCTCACCTCGCCCTCGCCAAGGTGCCCGGCCAGCCGCTGCGGGAGGCGTCCCGGCCCATGCCGGGCGGCAGTGTCGACCTGCGGGCGTCGTTCTCGCAGGTGGCGGTGACCTGGCGGTCCGGTGACCTGACCGCGCTGGCCCGGGCACACGGCCACGACGGCTGGACCGCGTGGGAGGACCTCGACCAGATCACGGGCCACACGGGCGTCCAGGGCACCGACCTGATCTGGATGGGGCCGTCGGACCGGGTGCAGGTCCGCGTCTCCGGGTCGGGGACGGCGACGGCGCGCGTGGTGCTCATCGACTCCGCGGGCCGGGCGGCCGACGCGCCCGTGCGGCGTGCGACGCCACCGATGACCGCCAAGCCCCACAAACCGCACAAGCCCCACCGGGCACCGCGGCCGCACCTGCTCAGCCGGCACCGCTGGGGAGCCAACGAGAAGTGGCGCAGCTCGCGGCCGCGCTACAACCAGACCATCAAGCAGGTGCACATCCACCACACCGCGACCGGCAACGACTACCGGCGCCGCGACGTGCCGAGGCTGATCCGGGGCATGTACCGCTACCACACCCACACGCTGAAGTGGTCCGACCTCGGCTACAACTTCCTCGTCGACCGCTTCGGTCGAGCCTGGGAGGGGCGGGCCGGTGGCGTGGCCAAGCCGGTCCGCGGCGCCCACACCCTCGGCTTCAACGCCACCTCGGTCGGCATCGCGGTCATCGGCACCTATACCGACGTCACGCCTCGGCCCGACGTGCTGACGTCGCTGGTCAGGCTGGCCGCCTGGAAGCTCGACCGCTACGGGCGCGACCCGCTCGCCAAGATCCGGGTGCGGTCGCAGGGCAGTGACCTGTTCCGACGGGGCGAGGCCGTCCGGCTGCCGGTCATCGACGGCCACCGCGACACCAACGCCACGGAGTGCCCCGGGCAGGTGCTCTATGACCTGCTGCCCAAGCTGCGTGCCCGCGCCGCCCACCGGGTGGATCGCTTCGACTGAAACCCGGACGCGACCCGCGGATGGGCACACCTAGGATTCAGCCCATGACCAACGTCCTGTCCGCTGTCGCATGGCCGTATGCCAACGGCCCGCGCCACCTCGGCCACGTGGCCGGTTTCGGCGTGCCCTCCGATGTCTTCAGCCGCTACATGCGCATGGCCGGGCACGACGTCTTGATGGTCTCGGGCTCCGACGAGCACGGCACGCCCATCCTCGTGATGGCGGAGAAGGAGGGGGTCAGCGCGCGCGAGTTCGTCGACCGCAACCACGCGATCATCGCCGCCGAGCTCGCCGACCTGGGCTGCTCCTACGACCTCTACACCCGCACCACGACGGCCAACCACTACGCCGTCGCCCAGGAGCTGTTCCGGCAGAACTGGCTCAACGGCTACATGGTCGAACAGACCACGAGCGGCGCGATCTCCCCGTCGACCGGGCGCACGCTGCCCGACCGCTACATCGAGGGCACCTGCCCGATCTGCAAGTACGCCGAGGCGCGCGGCGACCAGTGCGACAACTGCGGCAACCAGCTCGACCCGACCGACCTGATCGACCCGCGCAGCAAGATCAACGGCGAGACCCCGGAGTTCATCGAGACCCAGCACT
>JAGQUE010000206.1 GCA_020438665.1 Nocardioidaceae bacterium
GCGGCGAACCAGTTGTTGTTGCCGCCATAGAGGACGACGGTGTGGTCGTTGCCGATGCCGCGCTCGGAGAGGAGCTCCCCGAACCGCTGCTGGTCGACGAAGTCGCGGCGCACGGCGTCCTGGAGATCCGTGGTCCAGTCGAGCTTGACGGCGCCACGGATGTGGCCCTTGTCGTAGGCGGTGGTGTCCTCGTCGACCTCGACGAGGACGACGTCGGGGTTGTCGTGGTTGTCGGCGACCCACTGGGCGCTGACGAGTGAGGTGTCACGAGACATGGGACTTCTCCTGGGGATCCGCAGTGATGGTGGGCAGGTTGAGCCGAGTGAGGACGAGGTAGAGCTCGCAGCCCAGGCACAGGCCGAAGGCTGCGTTGAGGACCGCGGCGACGAGCGCGAAGCCCGTCGCCACGAGGCCGACGGTCGTCGCGCCGGTGACGAAGCCGGCGAGCGCCACGGTGGCGAACACCAGGCCGACGGCCTGGGCGAAGCGCGGCGGTGCGGCGTCCTCGAGCTCGGTCGGCGCACCGAGCCTCGGACGGATCAGGGTCTGGAAGACCCAGGCGTGCGGGGTCTGCCGCACGCCGAGGCCGGCCCCGATCGCGAACAGCACCACCTGGGCGGCCAGCAGGGATGTCGCCAGCGGCCCGGGGGCGAGCAGGAGTACGGCGGCCAGGATGACCGTCGTGACGGCGGCGGCGAAGCGCTGGCCGCGCGGGTCGATCTGAGATCTCATGGTGGGTTCCTCGGTGGTTCCGGATGGAGCACGGTCCGGGCGGTTCGCCCGATGTGGGCCACCGCGGCGACGGCGGCCGGATCGGGGGGGAAGCGGCGCGGTCCGCAGGCACGGCGATGCCGTCGGGACACGACCGCAGGGGCGTCCTGTCTCCCGTGGTGCCCGCAGGGGGCACCGCATCAGCAGGGGAAGAGGGACGGCCCCGTCAGGACATTCGACACAGCGCTGAGCGCACACGGCAGTGGTCCACCGTGCGGCGTTGGGTCAGCGGCGTCGAGCGCATGACGGGAACCGTACGGAGATCCCGGCCGCAGGACCGGCGAATCTCAAAATGCGGACAGGCGTTTCGGATCATGGACATCACACCGCTCCGGCGAGAGCGGCCAGCACCTGCTCCTTGCGCGGCGCGCCGGCGGCGCGGGTGACCTCGCGCCCCTGGGCGTCGAGGACCAGCGTCGTCGGTGTGCGCAGGACGCCCAGCCGGCGGACGAGATCGAGGTGCTGTTCGGCGTCGACCTCGACATGGGCGACGCCGGGAACGACCTCGGCGACCTCGGCGAGCACCCGGCGGGTCGCGCGGCAGGGCGCACAGAACGCGGAGGAGAACTGCAGCAGCGTCGCCCGACTGCCGAGCTCGGCCTCGAGGTCATGGCCGTCGATGACGCCAGGAGGCGCCGAGGGAGCGGTCTCGGCCCCCGCGACGCGACGCGTCCCGGTGAAGCGGCCGTCGCCCCAGGCGCGGTAGGCACCGAACCCGGCGGCCGCCACGAGGCTCACGAGGAGCACCCACTGTCCGACGGTCATGACGAGCCGAACACCAGCGAACGGATCGACATTCCCGCCGCGCTCAGCCACCCGCGAACGGCGGCAGGAACTCCACGCTCGCGCCGGGCTCGACGACCACGTCGTCGGGCTCGGCGGAGCCGACGGGTCGGTCCCCGACCAGGACCGAGCAGACCGCCAGCACCTCCGCGAGGCGGGAGCCGGGATGGAGTGCGACCGCGCGGGCGATGATCTCGGCCAGCGTCACCGGCCCGGACAGCTCGATCAGGTCGTGGTCGACCCCGGCCGCGGCGCGGGCGGAGGCCCAATAACGAAGCGTCACCGTCACCGCGCCTGCGGCAGCGCCCGGTGTCTGCGGAGTGGGCGGCCCACCTGGCAACGATGTCATGTCGGGATATCCTTCCCTATCGGGCAAGACACGGGAGGAGGCCGCGTGAGCACCCTGCTGCTGCTCACCCATGCGCTCCAACCGAGCGCCGAGGTGCTCCCAGGGCTCTCCCTGCTGAGCCACGCGGTCAAGATCCTCCCTGCGGAGGGCAGCGCGCTGCTGGAGGCCCCCGACGCCGACCTGCTCCTCGTCGACGGACGCCAGGACCTCGCCCACGCGCGCGACCTGTGCCGCTTGATCCGCACGACCGGGACCGACGCCCCGGTCTTCCTGATCGTCACCGAGGGCGGGCTGGCGGTCGTGACCCACGACTGGGGCATGGACGACGTCCTGCTCAACACCTGCGGCCCGGCCGAGCTGGACGCCCGCTTGCGGCTGGCCTTCGGGCGCATCTCGGCCCAGCGCGAGGCCGACGACCCCGACCGCCATGTCATCCGCAGCGGCGAGGTGACCGTCGACGACGCGACCTACACCGCCAAAGTGGGCGGCCGCACCCTCGACCTGACGTTCAAGGAGTTCGAGCTCCTCAAGTTCCTGGCCCAGCACCCCGGCCGTGTGTTCAGCCGGCAGCAGCTCCTCTCCGAGGTCTGGGGCTATGACTACTTCGGCGGCACCCGCACCGTCGATGTCCACGTGCGCCGGCTGCGCGCCAAGCTCGGCCCCGAGAACGAGACGCTGATCGGGACCGTGCGCAACGTCGGCTACCGCTTCGTCCTGGCCACCGAGCAGGCCGTCCGCTCCTCGAGCGCCGACCTCGAGCGTGAGGAGCTCGAGGCCTGATCGAGCCGGTCGACACCGCGACCTTCGACGCGGCCAGCGAGGCGGCCGCGACGGTGGCCGCCGTACGTCGGGCCTGTGTCGAGGCCGGCGAGGCCGACCCCCTCGA
>JAGQUE010000207.1 GCA_020438665.1 Nocardioidaceae bacterium
GCGGTGGGCTCGTTGATGATGCGGTCGACGGTCAGGCCGGCGATCTCACCGGCCTCTTTGGTGGCCTGGCGCTCAGCGTCGGAGAAGTACGCGGGCACGGTGATCACGGCGTTGGTGACCGACTCGCCCAGGTAGGCCTCGGCGTCACGCTTCAGCTTCTGCAGAATGCGGGCGCTGATCTCTTGCGCGGTGTACTTCTTACCGTCGATGTCGACGCTCCAGCCGGTGCCCATGTGGCGCTTGACGGAGCGGATCGTGCGGTCGACGTTGGTGACGGCCTGCCGCTTGGCAACCTCACCGACGAGGACCTCGCCGGACTTGGCGAAGGCGACCACCGACGGCGTCGTACGGGCCCCTTCTGCGTTGGCGATGACGGTGGGTTCGCCACCCTCGAGGACGGAGACGACGGAGTTCGTCGTACCCAGGTCGATGCCGACCGCGCGTGCCATCGTGTGTTACCTCCACGTGAGATGTCTGGGGGCGCCAGCCTGGCGCCGTACGGCGGAAGTCTGGCACTCAAGTTGAGTCTTCTCAACTCAAGTCTGTTCATGCTGCTCAACGCAGGAGTCGGGCGGGGTGTTCCCGGGGAGACCGGGGTCACAGCAGACTGCGCCTCCCGGCCCCTCCCCGCCCCCATCCCCGGGGGATCAGCGGACGGTGACGAACGTGCCGGGGGCACCGCACGTGGTCGCGGCGTGGAGGGCAAGGGGGCCACGGGGCAGCGCGGCCCGCCAGGCATAGACGCCGGCACGGTTGAGCGTGATGACGTCGGTGGTGCCGGTCGACACGGGGCCGGTGACCGTGACACCGCGGTTGCGGACCTGGCGGGCGTCGGTGCAGCGGGCGTCGGCGCGGGTGTCGAAGGGCCCGAACAGCCGGGCCCGGGCCACATCGGCATAACCGTCGTCGAGAGCCGCGACCGTGATCCGGCCGCGCAGCGAGCCGCCGACCGCGATGCGGTCCTTGGTGGGCTCGATCGACAACCGCGGCACGGCCTTGACGGTGACCGGCGGACCGCAGGTGACCGCCGGCAGGTTGAAGCGGTCGCCGGCCACGGCGGCATCCCAGGAATAGACCCCGGGCACGGCGACGACCACGCGCGGGACGCCATAGCCGCCATCCGCGGCGACCGGCATCGGGTGGACCGAGCCGAGCACCGTGGCGGGCGTGCAGTCGGCAGGGCTCCCGGCAGGCAGGGGTCCGTGCAGCGTCAGCGCGGCGCTTCTCGACGACGCGTAGCCGCCGGTCAGCTGGAGGGTGCCTGGGACGGGGTCGGTCACCCGGCCGTTGGCCGGCGTGGCGATCCGGGCGACCGGCTTCGCCTGAACGGCCACCGGCGCCGTGGCCTCGGTCGAGTGCTTCTTGCCGGCCACGACGACTCGCGAGCCACGCCCCGCCGGGCGGCGCACCAGCAGCCGGTCGCTCGGCAGCAGCCGCACCGTCACCGCGACGTCCTGGGGACCGCTCCTGGTGGACCTGATGGCGATGTCGGCCGTGCCGGTGTCGTCGGTGCGACCGCTCCCCTCGTGGCCCGCCAGCACCACCTCCACCGGCAGGGAGGGCACCGGCTCGTCGGACCGCGCGGCGGTCACCCGGACCGTCACCAGCACCTGTCGGCCGATGATCGCGTCCTCGGCCTGGACGGTCACCCGGTAGGGCCCGGCGAGCAGCCGCGAGTTGGTCAGCATGAAGTCGGCCAGCCCCAGGATCGTGGGCGGGTCGTCGGTCTGGTCGAGCCGGCGCCGGGTCACGGCCCCGGTCACGGCCCAGCGACCGCCAACGAGCAGGGAGTCGAGCGCGACCTCCACGGCGGCGGCCTGAGCCTTGGACCGGTAGACGCCATACTTGGCGAGGATCCACGCCGCCCGCCGGGTGCGTCCCCGGTCGACGTTGACGGGTCCGGAGCCGTCGAGCACCGACACCCAGTGGGCGCGCCCGAACGACGTCGCCACCGGTGCGCGGCCCGGGTCGAGCCGGAAGACCGCAACGCCGCCGAGCTTGCGTGAGCCGATCCAGCCACCGGCCGCGGTGCCGTCGTGGCGCAGGACGTAGCCGGTGCGCGGTTGGTCCGCCGTACGACGGGAGGCCGGGGCCGAGGACCCCGCGGCCGACGGGACGGCGAGCCCGGCGAGGGCGACCGCGAGGACCAGCAGGAGCATCGGCTGCACGCCGCGGAGCGATGTTCTGGAAGACCGAGGGGGAACGGGCACGGGCTGCTATCCGTCGTCGGGGTCGATCGGAGTGGCATCGACCGGGCTGGGCGAGGCGTGCGGCTGGCCGCCCGACCCGCCCGACCCGCCGGAGGAGCCGCCCGAGGAGCCACCGGGGCCGGCGGAGGAGCCGGGGAGGACGGGTGGAGGCTGCACCGGCGTCGGCGCCGCCGCCCGCGGGGCCACGGCGAGGGTTCCGCTGGCGAGCGTCACGCCGGCGGAGGACACGCGCCAGGTCGTGGCGCCGCCGACGAGACCTCGCACCACGAGCGAGCGCGTGCCGGTGGTGGACACCAGGAGCTGACGGGTGACGGCGGGACCGCTCGGGCCGCGCAGCACGACGGTGACGCGGGACGAGCCGGGCGCGGCGCCGACCGTCACCCGGACCGTGCCCGGCCCGGCGGGCTGGACGTCCGCGACCAGCGCGGCTCCCAGCCGGACGACCGGCGCGGTCGACGGGCTCGGGCTGGCCGACGGCGACGTCTCGTCGGAGGACAGCGACACCGGGCTGGTGTCAGCAACCGGTGTCCGGTCGGAGGATGCCGAGGCTAGCGCGACCCCACCGCCGACCAGCAGCACGGCCAGGACGGTGGCCACGACGACGCGGGTGGGCCGGGCCCAGGAGGCCCGGCGGTTGGCGGGACGGACGGGCGCGGCGGCCCGCAGCGGGATGACGGGCGCGAGCGAGGCGTTGGCGTCGGCGACGAGGGCGGCCAGCTCGACGGCCTCGCCGTCGGGGCGGACCAGGAAGCTGCGGACACGACCGTCGTGGTCGCGCACCGTCACGCCGACGGAGCGACCCAGCGGGGTCGCGGTGAGCCGGGAGACCCGTCGCAGGGCGCGCTGGGTCCGGTCCTCGACCGACCCGGTCCCCTCGAGAGGGACCCCGTCGACCAGGACGGTCCGACCCCGGTGCTCCACGGTGACCCATGGCAGCGCGAGGATGCCCGGATCGCGCTCCACAGCCCTGCTCCCTCTCCACGACGAGACGCGTCGCCCGAGCGCTACGCATCAGGATCATCTCTCGTCACTCAGGATTCAGCAATGCCTCCTCCCCAGCGCTGCCCGCGGGAATAGTCGTGGACTCGTGGTTGTCGGGACTGACATGGCCATCCCCACGATCACGCTGCGCGACCAGACGACCATCCCCCAGCTCGGCTTCGGCGTCTTCCAGGTTCCCCCGCCGGAGACCGAGGCGACCGTCACCACGGCCCTCGAGATCGGCTATCGCCACCTCGACACCGCCCAGATGTACGGCAACGAGGCGGGCGTGGGGGCCGCGATCGCCGCGTCGGGTCTGGCCCGCGGCGACCTCTATGTCACGACCAAGCTCAACAACGGCTTCCATCGGCCCGACGCTGCGCGCCGCTCGCTGCACGAGTCGCTGGAGCGTCTCGGCCTCGACCGGGTCGACCTGTTCCTCATCCACTGGCCGCTGCCAGATCAGTACGACGGCGACTTCGTCACCACCTGGCGCACGATGGTCGAGTTCCGTGAGGAGGGTCTCGCGACGTCGGTCGGGGTCTCCAACTTCCAGCCCGCCCACCTCGACCGCATCGTCGCCGAGACCGGCGAGGTCCCGGTGGTCAACCAGATCGAGGTGCAGCCCTACTTCCCCAACGACGACGCGCGCGCCGCCAACGCCCGCCACGGCGTCGCGACCGAGGCCTGGTCGCCGATCGCCCGCGGCAAGGTCGCCGATGACCCGACGATCCGCGAGATCGCCGACCGGCTGGGGCGTACGCCGGCGCAGGTCACGCTGCGCTGGCACCTCCAGCGCGGTGACATCGTCTTCCCCAAGTCCATGCGGCGCGAGCGGATGGAGGAGAACCTCGCCCTGTTCGACTTCGAGCTGAGCGAGTCGGACATGGCGACGATGTCGTCGCTCGGCGTCGGCGAGGGCGGCCGCACCGGCCCCAACCCGGACACCTTCAACTGGATACCGGAGTGACCCGGGGCTGAGCAGCCGAGGCGGCCTCAGTCGCCGAGGGTGCGGCCGAGCCGTTCGAGCAGGGCTGCCAGCCCACGTCGTTCTGCCTCGTCGAGGCCCGCGAGCAGCCGCGCCTCGTTGGCGACGTGGCGCTCGACGAGCCGGTCGACGAGGGCGACCCCGTCGGGCGTCAGAGTGACCGGGCGCGACCGGGCGTCGGCCGCCGAGCGCCCACGCGCCACCAGACCGGATCGCTCCAGCCGGTCGACACGCTTGGTCACCGCGCCGGAGGTGATCATCGTGGTCGCGCCGAGCTCGCCCGGGGTGAGGGTGTAGGGAGCGCCGGAGCGGCGCAGTGCTGCGAGCACGTCGAAGTCGCCGTCGCTGAGGCCTGCTTCGGCGAAGACCGGTCTCAGCTCTTCGTCCAGGCGCGCCGCGAGCCGGTGGAGGCGTCCGATGACACCCATCGGCGAGACGTCCAGCCCCGGTCGTTCGACGGCCCACTGGGCCATGATCCGACCGACATGGTCGAGAGGTTGGCTCACGTCACGGAATATATCTTCCCGGGAAGGTATTATGTCTTCCATGGAAGATAAATACCTCGCCGGTGCCTTCACCGCCGTCGCACCGATCGCCTGGGGCACCACCTACTGGGTCTCCCAGACCTTCCTGCCCGACGACCGCCCGCTGTTCAGTGGGCTCGTCCGCGCCCTGCCGATCGGGCTGCTGCTCCTGGCCTGGCGCCGCGAGCTCCCCCGCGGGCAGTGGTGGTGGCGCGCAGCGCTGCTGGGGGTGCTCAACATCGGCGCCTTCTTCGGACTCATCTTCCTCGCCGCCTTCCATCTGCCGGGCGGACTCGCGGCCACGATGACCGCGATGTCGCCTCTCGTGGTGATGCTGCTCGCGTGGCCCGTGGCCCGCGAACGGCCCACCGTCCTCGGCGTCGCGGGCGGCGTGATCGGCCTGGCCGGGGTGGGTCTGCTGGTCCTCCGAGGCGGCCTCCACCTCGACCCGCTCGGGCTCGCGGCCGCGACCGGAGCCGTGCTGATCTCCGCCGTCGGCTTCACCCTGGTCAAGCGGTGGACCCCGCCGACCGATCTGCTGACCTTCACCTCCTGGCAGCTGGTCGCCGGCGGGCTCTTCCTCCTTCCCGTCGCCCTCGTCGTCGAGGGCCCTCCCCCGTCGATCGACGTGCCGGCCGCGGCGGCCTACGTCTGGCTCGGCCTGGTCGGGACGGGGCTGGCCTATGTCGCCTGGTTCACCGGCGTCCGGACGCTCGGCGCCGGACCCACGGCGCTGATCGGGCTGGTCAACCCGGTCGTCGGGACCCTGCTCGGCGTCGCGCTCGCCGGCGAGGCGTTCGGCCTGCCCCAGCTGGTCGGCATGGTGCTCGTGCTCGGCGGCGTCACGGCCGGACAGCCGTTCGCGGTCGAGCGCGTACGCCGGCGGCGCGCGGCCCCGGCGTCCGAGACCCGGCCGGAGGCCTGCCTCGCGGCATGAGGCTCAGCCGACGCGGACCTTGATGACGTTGGACGTCTTGTTGGAGTCGGTGTCGATCACGCGGAGCTTGTTGACCCCGGTGTGCCCGGTGAGGATGTAGGTGGAGTAGCTGTCGCCGTTGACCGACATCGTCACCGGGAAGTCGGCCCACGTGCCGCCTTCGAGCCGCTGCACCTGCAAGATCGCGCCGTTGCCGCCGGGATAGGTGCCCGACAGGTCGATCTGGGCCATGGGCGCCACCTGCGTCTGCTGCGAGGTGAGCGTGATGGCGGGAGCCTCGGAGGAGCTGTCGGTTGATGACGGGGCCGTCGAGGTGCTGCTCGACGAGCTCTCGCCGGAGCTCTCGCCGTCGGACTCGGCGGGCGACGACGAGGTCTTGGACGGCGTCGGGAGATACATGCTCTTGTCGGCCACCGCGCTGCCGCCACTACCCCCCGAGAGGCCGAGCGTCTTGCTGACGCTGACCGCGCCGAAGCCGAGCACCAGCCCCACCCCGGCGGCCACGGCCACCAGCGCGAGCAGCCCCCAGAGAACGGGGTGGTCCTTGCGTTCGGTCACGTTCAGCAGCCTAACGTGCGGTCCCGAGCCGCCCCGATTCGTGGCCGCCGATGGGCCGCGCCCCCTTCCACAGGCCTGCAGCCCGGGTTTGCGCGATGGCCGAACGGCGCAGGATCCCAGACATGGACCTTGCCACGACCCTCGCGGTGCCCGCCGGATGGCGGCGCCGCGGCGCTCTCGACAACGGTGTGCTGCTGTCGGCCGTCGCACCCACGTCGGAGGCGACGGGAATCCTGCCTGCACTGCGGCTCGTCGTCACGCCGGTGCACGTCGCCGCGGCTGACTGGGTCGCCGAGGAGCTCGCCGAGCTCTTCGCGCGGCTCGGCGCGCTCGTCGTCGAGCACGAGGAGTCCACCCTCCTCAACGGCCCGGCGACCTTCCACCGCCGGGTGCGCCACCTGCGCTGGGGCGCGGTCGCGCTGACCGAGCAGTGGGGCTGGCTGGCGCACGGCCTCGGCTTCACCCTCACCGCCAGCGCGGCCGCCGCCGAGCACGACGGCGTGGCGGAGGTGTTCGCCGCGGTAGCGGCCTCGTTCGCGGTCGGTGCCGCCCCTGGCTCGGGCCGGCCCGGTCAGTCGCCGGAGGGGCGGTCATCCTCCGACGTCACCCGCGCCGCCCGGGACGCGCGTTCGGCGACGGCATAGGGGTCGGTGCGGGCGTCATACGTCCAGAAGTCGCGGAGCCAGGCGGCGGTCAGCGCGACGCCCACCACACAGGCCCAGCCGCCGCTGGCGATCGAGCCGCGGACCGTCCACAGGTCGGCGACAACGCCGGCTCGGACCTGACCGCCGAGGGGCCCGAGCGAATAGGACAGCATCTCGATCCCGGCCAGCCGACCGCGCATCCCGTCGGGGATCGTCTGGTTCCAGATCGTCCCGCGGAAGACTGCCGACACCTCGTCGGCTGCGCCCGCGAGAGCCAGGAAGAGCAGCACCACCCAGACCGACGGAGCCAGGCCGGCGAGGCCGATACAGCCGCCGTACGCCACCGCCGCGACCACGATCGCCCGCCCGTGCAGGTGCACGCGCGACGTCCAGCCGCTGAGCGCCGCCGCCAGCAGCGCGCCGACCGTCTCGGCGCTATAGAGCGGACCCAGCAGCGCCGGGCGCTCGAAGACCTCTGCGGCCAGCGCCGGGAACAGCACCACCGGCATCGCCAGCAGCATCGCCGCGATGTCCACGAGATAGGTGCCCAGCAGGTCGCGGCGAGACAGCGCATAGCGCACCCCTTCACCGATGCCGCGCAGGCTCGGTGGCGTGGTCTCGTCGACGTGGGCATAGCTGCCCATCGCGAAGAAGAGCGCGGTCGCGATCGTCAGCCCGGTCACGTCGACCACGAAGCACCAGCCGATCCCGACGAACGCGATCAGCAGGCCGCCGATGGCCGGGCCGACGAGCACGCCGAGCTGCATCCCCAGCGAGAACAGGGCGTTGGCTGCGGTGATCTGGTCGTGCTCGACGGTGCGCGGCAGCAATGCCTCCCGCGACGGTCGCTGTAGTGAGGACGCCGCCGAGAGCAGCCCCGCGACCACGAAGATGACGGCGAGGCTCGGGCGGTCCAGGAACGCGTTGACGGCCAGGGTCGCGGTGAGCAGCACCTGGGCGACCCCGGTGACCACGAGGAGGCGTCGCCGGTCCACGTGGTCGGCGAGCGCGCCGCCGTACAGGCCGAAGACGATGAGCGGCACCAGCTCGACGAGCCCCACCGCGCCGACGGCGAAGTTGGAGCCGGTCAGGTGATAGATCTGGAACGGGATCGCGACATAGCTGACCATCCCGCCGAGATAGAACACCGTGCCCGCGACCCAGAGCAGCCGGAAGTCCCGCGACCCCCGCAACGGGCGCAGGTCGACGCGCAGCGCCCGCACCCGCTCCCGCCAGGTCACCGCCGACTCCCCGTCACCACAGCCGGACATCGTGCCACCGCCCAGCCCCGACCACCCCTCCTTTTTCGGCGAGGGCGGCGGCTGGGGGCCGGCGTCAGGAGAGGTGGGCGTCGAGCTCGGCGTCGGTGAGGACGCCGCGGGCGCGGTCCTCGTGGTCGGCGGCGACGAGGACACGGCGGCGCCAGACGGCGATGGTGCCCTCGATGACCGCCATGTTCTGGTCGGCCACGACGGCGTCGATGCCCTCGTCCTGGAGCAGCGCCTGGATGAACGAGATCAGCACCGGGTCGTTGGAGCGGGCGACCTCGACCATGCCGGTGGAGGCCATCAGCGGGGATGCCCGTCGACGCGGATGCGGGCGCCGTGGCGAGGCACGCTGGTGATGTTGCGGACCTGGGGTCGCTCGACGCCCAGCGCCGTCACGTCAAAGGACGACAGCACGGCGCGCAGCACCTCGACCGCCTCGACCTGGGCGAACGCGGCACCCAGGCAGCGCCGCGCACCGCCACCGAAGGGGATCCAGTCGGTCAGCGAGGGTGGGTCGTCACCGGTGAACCGATCGGGACGGAAGGACGCCGGGTCCGGGAACCGGGCCGGATCGCTGTGCGACAGCAGGATCGACGGGCCGACCGTGGTGCCCCGCGCCATCTCACGACCGGCGATGACCGTCGGCCGCGTGAGCGTGCGGACGACCATGGCGATGACCGGGTGCAGCCGGATCGACTCCTTGAAGACCGCCTCGAGCCAGCCGTCGTCGCCCGAGAGCGCGGCCTCGCGGGCGCGCCGGAGCTGCTCGGGATCGCTGCCGAGCTCCTGGAGCGCCCAGGCGAGTGCGGTGGCCGTGGTCTCGTGACCGGCGAGGAGCAGCGTCACCAGGTGGTCGCGCAGCTCGGAGTCGGTGAGGGTGTCGCCGCCCTCGTCGAGCCGGATCAGCTGGGACAGCACGTCGGTCCGGTCCGCGAGATCGGGAGCCTGGCGGCGCTCCGCGATCTCGGCATAGATCTCGCGGTCGAGCTCATAGAGTCGCTCGATGGGTTCGCGCCAGCGCCGATAGCGCTGGAGGAACGGGAGCGTCCATGCGAGCAGCACGACGGGGCTGACGTTGACGGTCTGGGTGATCAGCGGCCGGAGCCGCGCCAGCCGTTGCTCGTCGGTCACCCCGAACACGACGTGAAGGATGACCTCGAGGGTCAGGGCGTTCATGCGGTCGAGCGCACGGAGCTCCTGGCCGGACCGCCAGCCGGAGACCTCGTTGTCGGCCAGCCGGGCGACGACCTCGCGGTAGCCGCGCAGGGCGTGACCACTGAACGCCGGCATCAGCATGCGCCGGGCCCGCTTGTGTGCCTCGCCGTCGAGGATGAGCACGGAGTGCTCCCCCATCACCGGGCCGAGGATCGCGTTGCCCTTGCCGGCGTGGAGTACGTCGGGGTCGCCCGCAAAGATCTCCTTGGTGACCTCCGGTCGGGAGAACAGCACCAGCGCCCGCGACGCGGGCAACAGCCGCAGCGTGACCTCGTCGCCGTAGCGCTTGCGCAGCCACGGGACGAACTGGTGGCGGAAGCGCAGCAGCCCTGCCGACTGCACGAGCACCGGCAGCCGCGGACCTCGCGGCAGGTTGGTGGTGTCGACGGGTGGCAGGGCGCCCCGCGACGGCGGCCGCGTGTGCTCGAACCGCTCCCGGCTCAGCCGGGCCATCTCATCGGTGTCCATCAGGCACCCCCTCGCCTCGTGACCCGAGTCTAGGAGGGGCGCCCCCGAGCAACGGCCGCTCGCCCGTGGATCACGGCTCAGCCTGCTCCCCGATGGTCGTCACCGCGAAGGTCGGCGTCGGCTTGGCCACGACGTCAGCGCAGGACAACCGCGCTGGGGCGCCGGCTCGCTCAGCCACCGCCACCCGGAACGTACGGCGAGCGCCTGGCGCCGCCACGGAGAGCACCACCACACCGTCGTCCGCCGAGTCGACGGTCACCCCGCCCAGCGACCGCAGGCCGAGCTGCTCCCTGAGCGCGACCTCGGCCGCCTGCGCGGCCCCGGGAAGTCCAGCGCGGCCACGCAGCAGCCCGAGACCGAGCTCCCCGTCGACCAGGGCCGCACAGGCGTCGATGGCGGAAGCCGGGTCGAGCCGGCCGAGGGTGGCACCCGACGGCAGCGCGAGCAGGGTGGTGGCGAACCGGTGGCCGCCGAGGTGGGTGGTCTCCCAGGTGGCCTCGGGCCAGCGGGCAGCCAGGGCCGCGGTGACCGGCCGTCCCAGCTCGGCGCAGCACCGGTCGCGTCGGCCGTTGGTGCACACCAGCCACATCGGCCCGCCGATCGGTGGCAGGCCGAGACCCCGGCCTGCGACGAGGTCGGCCAGGGGCAGGTCGAGCAGCGCGGCATGGTCGGGGACGCGCGTGCCTTCCACCGCGAACCCGTCGGCGGTGGCGGTCGCCGCGAACACCGTCGACCCGGCGGAGCTCTCGGCACCGTGGCGCCGGATCAGCTGGACCCGCACCCCGTCGAGGCCGAGCAGGCGCTCGCGCACCTCGGCTGGCAGCCGGCTCTCGGCCAGGGCTTGGCGTCCCCAGGGCATCGCAGCCTCGACCAGCAGCCAGATCGCGTCGGCCGGAGCGCTTCCGACGAGCGGCTCACGGGCGACCGCACTGGCCAAGGAACAGCGGAAGTCGAGGGCGGCGTCGGTCACGGCGCCAGTGTGACGGGTCAGCCCAGCAGGCCCCGTCGGCGGGCCACCGCCGCCGCCTCGGTGCGGCTGGAGGCGCCGAGCTTGCCGAGGATGTTGGACACGTGGACCGAGACGGTCTTGGTGGCGATGAACAACTGCTTGCCGATCTCGCCGTTGCTGCGCCCTTCGGCGACCAGCGCGAGGATCTCGCGCTCCCGCGGCGTGAGCCCGGCTCCCTCGGCGGAGGCGCCGGCCGGTCGGGATGGCGCCGACCCGAGCAGCACCAGCTCGTCGAGGATCGGTTGACCGCCCACCCGGTGGGCGGTGACCCGCGCGGCCTCGGCCAGGGCGGTCGCTCCGGCGGGGTCGCCGGCGCCGCGCAGCACAGCGGCATGACGGACCTGGACCCGCGCGAGCTCGGCGACGAAGCCCGACGCCGCCGTGAGCTCCTCGGCGTCGCGCCACGCGGTGACCAGCGTGTCCTGGTCGGGCGGGTCGAGCTGGGCGGTCCAGCGCCACCGCAGCCACTCGGCCGGGAGCCGGGCGATCCAGGCGAGCCCCTCGGGACCGGACTCGGCGCCGGACTCGCGGTGGCGCGTCACGACGAGCTGCCCGTCGTCGTGGACGCGGGACGCGAGGGGCGCGAGGGCCGCGCGTTCGGCGGCGGTCAGCCGGGTGGCGGCCGTGGCGAGCACCCCGACCGTGGTGGCCGCGAGGCGCAGCCGTGCCCCGAACTCGGCCGGCCAGAGCCGGGTCAGGGTCGAGACGGCACGGTCATAGGCGGCGACCGCCGCGTCGGCGTCGGCGCGGTGCTCCTGGACGGCGAGGAGCGCGCTGTGGGCATAGAGGGCGGTCAGCCCCTCGACCTCCCAGGAGCCGCTGGTCGACTCGGCGAGGTCGGCCGCCCGAGGGTCGCCGCGACCGGCCAGGATGAGCGCCCGCTCGGCGGTGAGGGTGTCGGCAGGCACCATCGGTGCGGCCGCTCCCTCGACGGAGGTGAGGTCGAGCGCCTCGTCCCAGCGCCCTGCGGCGAACAGTACGGCGACCTCCATGACCCGCGCATCGAACGCGTAGGGGGCCCACGGCGTCCCGAGCTCGGCGCCGCGCGCCACCGCCTCGGAGAAGACGAGGGCGGCGTCGTCGAAGTCGGCCCGGTCCTGGTGCCAGCGCCCGAGGCCATAGCGGGCACGCAGCTCGGCGTGGACGGCACCGGTGCCGCGGGCGCGGGCGATGGCCTCCTCGAACGTGGCGGTCACCTCGGCGGCGGTGCCGCCCTTGGACAGCAAGGCGAACGTCGCCAGGACGTCGGTCGCGAGGCGGGGCATCGCCAGCTTCTCTGCCAGTGCGAGGGCCTCGAGTCCCGCTTGGCGCGCATCGTCGGCGCGACCGTAGGCCGCCAGGATGCGGGCGTGCAGCGCCAGGGTCTGGGCGCGCTGGCGCGGTGGGCCGTCGGCGAGGAGCGCGACGGCCTCGCCCGATAGGTCGGCCGGGTGCTCGTCGGTGTCGCTGACCAGCAGCGCCTGGGCGAGCGACGCGAGCAGCCGGGCCCGCTGCTCGGCCGAGGCGTCCTCGGGCAGGCCGGACAGCCCCTCGCGCAACACCCGCACCGTCCTGGCCGTGTGACCCGCCGCGAGCAGCGCATCGGCCGCCCGGGCGACGAGGTCGACCCGGTCGACGTCGGGCGCGGCGACGCCGCGGCTCAGCAGGGTCAGCGCCTGGAGGTAGTGCTGGGCCGCCTCGTCGGGACCGCCCACGGCAGCGGCCTCGTCGCCCGCGGCGATCCCGGCCGTCACCGCGGTGGTCTCGTCACCGGCCAGCCGCGCGTGGCGAGCCAGCTCGGCGGCCGCACCCTGGAAGCGCCCGGAGGCCAGTGCTTCGGCATAGGCGGTGTGCCAGCGGGTGCGCTCGCCCGGGAGCAGGTCGTCATAGACGGCCTCGGCGAGCAGAGCGTGGCGGAAGGAGTAGGAGTCGCCCTGGACCGGCACGAGCACGTTGCCGTCGACCGCACCGCGGAGCGCATCGTCGAGCGCGACCGCCGACAGGCCGGTGGCCTGGGCCAGCAGTGCGTGGGCGACCCGCCGACCGGCCACGGCGGCCGCTCGAACGACCTGGCGGGCGTCCTCGTCGAGGCGGTCCACCCTCACGAGCAGCAGACCGGCGAGGTCGTCGGGGAGGCTGATGCAGTCGCCGCCGGCGCCGACGAGCTCTTCGACGAAGAACGCGTTGCCGTCGGCGCGGTCGACGATCGCGGCGACGTCGGCCTCGCTGAGCCGGCGCGGCTGGAGCAGCCGGACGAGGCGGCGTACGTCGGCGTTGGGCAACGGCTCGAGCTGGAGCCGCTCGACGTCACGCAGCCGGGACCACTCCGCCACCTGGCGCCGCAGCGGATGGCGCCGGTGGAGGTCGTCGGAGCGGTAGGAGGCCACCACGGCGACCTGGCCCGAGAAGGGGCGGGCGAACAGGAAGGAGAGCAGGTCGAGGGTGGAGCGGTCGGCCCAGTGGATGTCCTCGAGGATCACGAGCAGCGGCGCGTCGGCCGCGGCCTCGTCGACGAGGGCAGGCACGGCCTCGAAGAGCAGGCGAGGGTCGAGGCCGGCCTCGGGCTCGGGTCCTCCGTGGCCGAGCCGTCGGCGGCCGGGCTGGAGGCGCGCCAACGCGGGGTGTCGGTCGAGCGCGGTGGCGACGACCTCGGGCATGTCGGCGGAGAGCCGCTCGAGGATCTCGGAGAAGGGGAGGTAGGGGAGGGCGCTGTCGGCGAAGTCGAGGCAGTGGCCGGCCACCACGCGCCAGCCGCGGGACGTGGCGAGGGTGCGGAGCTCGGCCAGCACGCGGGTCTTGCCGACCCCGGCGTCGCCGGCGAGCAGCAGGGCCCGGGCCGGGGACTGGGCGTCGTCGGCGGACGCGCGAATGCCGAGCCGAAGACACAGCTGCTCCAGCTCGGCATCGCGTCCGACGAGCGTCGGGCTGACGGGCGGGGTCACGCCCTCATGATGGCCCACGAGACCGACACCCGTCGCCGTCACCACGGTGACCATCGGAGGTCACGCGACGGTGGTGCGCAGCTGGGGGTGACGCTGCTCGGCGGCCCGCGCCACCGGGCGGCTGCGCCGCCGGCGGAGGGGCCGCCACGAGCGCTGCATGCGCTCGGTGCGGTAGTGCATCTCGGCCTGGAGGACGAGGTCGGTGCCAACGGTGTACATGTGGTGCTCCCTTCTCAACGTGAGAAGAGAGTCCGTCCCTGAGGTACGCCGAGACATCGGGCGCGTGCCTTATCTGTGCACGACGGCGCGGGCGCGGCTACCTCAGACCGACGAACCGGCTACCTCAGCCGGCCGCACCGATGACAGGGAGCCCGCCGGACCACACAGCCGCCACGAGCGGGACACCGGGGCGATAGGCGAGGTGCACGTGGCTGGGGGCGTCGAGCACGACGAGGTTGGCCCGGCGTCCCGGGACCAGCGCGCCGACGTCGTCGCGGTCGAGGGCGGCCGCGCCGCCCGCGGTGGCGGCCCACACCGCCTCGGCGGGGCTCATCCGCATCTCCCGCACCGCCAGCGCGACGCACAGCGGCATCGAGGAGGTGTAGCACGACCCCGGGTTGCAGTCGCTGGCGATCGCCACCGTGACGCCGGCGTCGATCAGGCGGCGCGCGTCGGGGTAGGGCTGCCGGGTCGAGAACTCCACGCCGGGCAGCAGCGTCGCGATGGTGCCCGCGTCACGCAGGGCGTCGACGTCGGCATCGGTGAGATAGGTGCAGTGGTCGACGGCCACCAGCCCGAGCTCGGCCGCGAGCCGGACACCCGGCCCGGCGCCGAGCTGGTTGGCGTGCAGCCGGCCGCGCAGTCCCGCGGCCGCGCCGGCCAACAGCACCGTGCGGGCCTGGTCGACGTCGAAGGCCCCGGTCTCGCAGAACGCGTCCACCCATCGCGCGTGGGGCGCGGCCGCCGCGAGCATCGGGCCGGTGACCAGCTCGACATAGGCCGTCGGGTCGAGGTCGTCGGGCACCACGTGGGCGCCCAGGAAGGTGGTCTCCTCGGTGAACATGCGGGCGATCATGAGCGACCGTGCCTCGTCGGCGACGGTCAGGCCATAGCCGCTCTTGATCTCGACCGTCGTCGTGCCCTGGCGCAGCATCTCCTGGACGTGTCGGGCGACGTGGGCGACGAGCGTGTCGTCGGAAGCGGCTCGGGTCGCGGCGACCGTCGTCCGGATGCCACCCGCGGTGTAGGGCTCGCCGGTCATGCGCGCCGCGAACTCTGCCGACCGGTCGCCGGCGAACACCAGGTGGCTGTGGCTGTCGACGAAGCCCGGGATCACCGTTCGGCCGCCCGCGTCCATCCGAGCGTCGGTCGCCGGGGCGGCCACGGCCTGCCCGACCCAGGCGACCCGGTCGCCGTCGATGACGAGGGCGGCGTCGTGCACCAGGCCCAGCGGCCCGGGCCGGGCGGGGTCGTTGGTGACCAGCTCGGCGATGCCGGTGATGAGGGTCGAGGTCACGACCGCCGCCTTCCGTCGAGGGGTGCCACCGCCCGGGTCCGTGTCCGACACCATGCCCGACGCTCGTGAGCGTGTCGACCCGGGGGTGCCTCCGGGGGGACGTCCCCTGGCGTCCCCGATGGACGAGGGGCGTCGTGGCTCCCGACGATGGCGACCTGGAGACCGCAGCGGCCGTTGCCCGCACAGTCGGGGGCCGAGCAGCGCCATGGCTCGGCGCGTGGGCCTGTTTCGCCCGCTGGAGCCTGGTCGGGACCTGAGCCGGTCACGACCACAGCCGTGCGATGGCCTCGTCGAGCGCGTGTCCGACCTCGTGCCGGTCACCCGGCCGTACGACGACCCGGCCGTCCACGACGACCTGGACGACGTCGGCGGCCGTCGCGGCGAAGACGACCGTGGCCTCGTCGGCGCCGGTGCCGGCCGTCCGGGGCGAGGCCGGGTCGAGGGTCACCAGGTCGGCGCGGGCCCCGACCGCGATCACGCCGGCGTCGGGGAAGCCGAGGCTCTCATGCCCGGTGACCGTCGCCGCCGCGAGCAGCTCGGCGGCCGGCCAGTGGCCGCGCTGTCGGGTCGCCAGCCGTTCGTCGAGCTCGACGGCCCGCATCTCCTCGAACAGGTCGATGACCGCATGGCTGTCGCTGCCCAGGGTGAGCGGCGACCCGGCGTCGCTGAGCAGCCGGCTCGGGCCGATCCCGTCGGCGAGGTCGCGTTCGGTGGTGGGGCACAAGCATGCGCGGGTACGGCTCCCGCCGAGCAGCCCGATGTCGTCGGACGTCAGGTGAGTGGCGTGCACCGCGCTCGTGAGGGGGCCGAGCACCCCCGCGTCGGCGAGGACGCGGGTCGGGGTGGCGCCGTAGGCCGCGACGCAGGCGTCGTTCTCGGCGACCTGCTCGGACAGGTGCACGTGGAGCGGGCGCCCG
>JAGQUE010000208.1 GCA_020438665.1 Nocardioidaceae bacterium
GAGCGGGGGTGCCGCCACCACCACCACCACCGGAGCTGCCACCAGACGAGCCGCCGGAGGAGCCGCCGGACGATCCACCTGACGAGCCGCCGGAGCCACCACCCACGGTGCCGCCACCACCGACGCTGGAGCCGCCACCGTAGTAGTAGGTGGTCACGTGGCTCTCGTGCTCACGCTGACGCTCGATGACCTTGGGGTGCTGGGCGTTGGTGCTGAGCTGCTTGTAGAACTCTTTGCTGGCCTTGGCGACGGCCTTCTGCTCCTGCTTCCAGGCGACCTTGGCCGCGCGCTGCTCGGCAGCCTTGCGCACCTGCTCGTCCTTGTAGTCGGCGGCAGCCGCGCCGGCGAGGAAGCCGGTGGCAGACAAGGCGCCGACGGTCGTCAGACCGGAGACGGCTGCGACGGCCAAGCGGTACTTGTCACGTGTCTTGGAGGTGTAGCCCATGCCGAGAAGCATGACGGCAACACGGGCAAGCCATCCTCATAACGGGGTTAAGTCCACATCATGTGGTCTCTTGAGGAAGTCTTGAGGTTCCCGCGAGGCGCCCATAGCCCCGGCTCGCGCACCATCGTCGACATGAAGCTCAAGACTCTCGTTGCGGTCATCGCGGCCGTCATCGGCATCGGTGCCAGCGCCCAGGCCTATCGCATGGCGTCCGCGCCCAGCTCGGACGTGGCCACGGTCGCCAAGACGACCTCTGCTGACAAGGCCAGCGCCCCCAAGGTGAAGGTCCCCCACATCGTGCCCGAAACCAAGTTCGTCTGGGCGCCGTGTGAGGCACCTGCGGTCCTCCAGGGCAAGAAGTGCGTGACCGAGGTCGTCCAGACCGTCACGCTGCCCAGCTCGGGCGGCTCCTCCAGCGGTGGCCACCACTCCGAGCCCGCCGAGCACGGTGGCGGCAACGACCACGGCGACGACCACACCAACGAGCCCGGCGACCCGCCGGGCGACGACCATGGCGACGATGACGACCACGACCACGGCGGCGGCGAGCACGAAGATCCGCCCGGCAACGACGACTGACCGTCGGTGACTCGTCCCTCGCCCCGTCGCGCGTCAGCCGTGAACGATCGGCAGCGTGAGCTCCACGCGGGTGCCACGCCCCGCGGGGCCGCTCCCCAGGAGCAGCTCGCCGCCGCAGCTCTCGGCCAGGCGACGTGCGATGTCCAGCCCGAGACCGGTGCTCCCTGGGCGTGCGACCGGCACGCCCGGGGAGTCGTCGGTGTCTCGGTGCAGGCCGGGTCCCTCGTCGGTGACGACGAGGGAGACCTGATCCGCGACGCTGGCCAGCGTGACCTCGAAGGGCGTGCCCTCGGGGGTGTGGGCGAAGACGTTGTCGATGAGCACGTCCACCACGTCGGCGAGGTCGTCAGCGGCGACCGGCGCCGGCACCGGCACGGCCGGAACGGCAACGCGCAGCGGCCGACCCTGGTCCTCGGCGAGCGCCTGCCAGAACCCCACCCGGCCGCGGACCGTGGCCGAGGCGTCGCACGTTGCGGCGAGATCCGATCTCACCGGGCGGCGCGCCTCGGCCACGATGGCGTCGATGCTGACCTGAAGGGTCGCGATGTGCTCCTGGAGGCGGCCCGCCAGCTCGGGGTCGCCGACGGCCTCGGCGTCCAGCCGCAGGGCCGTCACCGGCGTCCGCAGCCGGTGGGACAGGTCGCCGACCGCGGCCCGTTCGGCCGCCAGCAGCTCACCGGTGCGGTCGGCGAGGCCGTTGAGGGCCTTGGCCAGCTCGCGGGTCTCGGCGCTGCCGCGCACCTTGGCGCGAGCGTGGAGGTCGCCCTCACGCAGCTGATGGGCGACGTCGGCGACCTCGCGCAGTGGGTCACTGATACGGCGACCGAAACTGAACGCGACGGCGAGCGCGAGCGCCAGCAACGCCGCACCCAGGCCGATGATGCTCAGCCAGGCGGCGCGCACGCCCTGGTTGAGGTCCGCCGGGCTGACCGCGCTGCGGATCACGGCGGTGCCGACCTCGCCGTCCTCGTTCTGCACGCCGATCGGGATGAGGACGACGCCGCCGCTCGCGTCGAGTCGGGTGAAGCTCTCGTTCTGGGTGGCGGCCAGCCTGACATCCGGGTCGTTAGCGAGGTCCTGCTGGGACCCCAGCACCGTGCCGTCCTGCAGCACCACGCTGGTGCGCGGCGTCCCGCGGGCGTCGATGCTCTCGACCACGCCGGCGAGATCCTCGGGACTGCCCTGCAGCCCGGCCAGCACGATCGCGACGCTGCGGGCCTCCTGGTCGGCGGCGGCCATCGCCCGCTCCTGGGCGAGGTTGCGCACCAGCAGACACAGCGGAATGACGAAGGAGACCACCACGGTCGACGTGGTGACCACCACCAGCCATGAGATACGACGCCGCATCAACCACCGTCCGGCTCGACGAGTCGTACGCCGACGCCGCGCACGCTGATCAGGTAGCGCGGCTCGGCCGCCGTCTCGCCGAGCTTGCGGCGCAGCCACGAAAGGTGGACGTCGACGGTCCGGTCGGCGCCGCCATAGGCCTGCTGCCAGACCTCGGCGAGCAGCTCGCGCTTGGTGACCACCTCGCCCGGCCGGTTGGCCAGCGCCAGCAGCAGGTCGAACTCCTTGCGGGCCAGGTCGAGCGGCACCCCCGCCAGGGTGGCCACGCGGGTGCGCTCGTCGATGACGAGCTGGCCGATCCGGATCGGCTCGGCCGGCTCGGCGGCACGCCCGCCGCGCCGCAGCACGGCTCGGATGCGCGCGGCCACCTGGTCGGTGCCGAAGGGCTTGACGACATAGTCGTCGGCGCCGGCGTCGAGCGCCTGCACCATGGTGGGGTCGTCGTCCTGGGCCGTGATCACGATGATCGGCACCTCGCTGGCGGCGCGGATCATGGGGATCAGCGTCAGCCCGCTCACGTCGGGCAGGCCCAGGTCCAGCAACACCACCTGGGGGTGCTCGGCCAGCACGTGCTCGAGGCCGCTCATGCCCGTGGCCGCGGTGGCCACGGCATAGCCACGCTCGGTCAGTCCGCGTCTCACCGCTTCGCGGATGGCGGTGTCGTCCTCGACGACCAGGATGCTGGTCATGAGGGCAAACTAGCCAACTCCGGCTGTGAGTGCGCTGAGAACACGGCGCGGGGAGGTCAGCGATGAGGATGCGTCGCGCCGTGGTCGTCATCGCGGCGGTGTGGGTCGCGGTCGTGATGGTGGGGTCCACGATGGTGTGGGCGGTCATCTCCCGCGCGGGTCGTGAGGTCGCGGCCGTGAGTGACCCCAACCCGCTTCCCGGAACGACCCTGCACCGCTCGTCCGGCGCTCCGTCGGTCCAGCCGGGCGACACGCTCACCCGCCGTCCCCACTCCGGCCACCACGGCAGGGGCGACGACCACTCCGACGACCCGACGGCGCCGGTGACCTCGACGCCGTCGTCCGGCGGCTCGTCCACGCCGGGCCAGCCCAAGCCCAGTCGCGAGCCCTCCTCGTCGCCGGTCGGCCCCAAGCCGGTCCAGGAGACGTGGAACGGGCGCCCCGGCACGGTCACGCTCGAGTGCACCGGCCCGACCCGCACCGACCTCGTGGTGGTGCCGGCCGACGGCTACCGCTGGGAGGTCGACGACCCGTCGTCGTCCTCGGTGACCGTGAAGTTCCAGCGCGTCGGCGGTGACAGCGAGTTCGAGGTCAAGGCCTACTGCATCGCCGGAGAACCCCACTTCCGGGTCGAGAGCAGCGGCGAGCACGACGACGTCCACGAGGACCACGGATGAACCCCCACGACCCGACCATGACTCCCTCCACCCGTCGGCTTCACCCCACATGGCGCCGACGGTCGATGGAGGTGCGGCGGTGCCACGTGCCCCGTCGAGCGGCCCGATCCCGATCGATCTGATCGGACCGCGAACCAGGTGGAATCCCCCCACAACCCACCTGGAAAACAGGAGCCCTCCCCGGCGTTGCCGGGGAGGGCTCCGTCGCGTCCGGGTGGCCTCAGTTCTTGACGACCTGGAACTTGATCCCATAGGTCCTGTCATCCTGCGGCTTGCCGCCGCAGGCGAACCAGGTGGTGGGGTTCTTGCGGCTGCACTTCTTGTAGCTGGTGCCCGCGTTGACCAGCGTGACGACGACCTGCTGGGTCGTGGCGCTGGCGAACGGGACCTTCAGCCACCCGTCGCCTGACTTGTCCAGACGCATCAGCGTCAGGGTGTGCTTGCCCTTCTTGGTCACCCGGTCGACCACCGCCATGGGGCCGTGGGAGGCCGCCGGACCGTTGACGCTCACCTTGAGCCGCCAGGCGCCGGACACGCTGGACGGGCTGACCTTGAACGACGCCGAGGACTGGTGGCGGAGCTTGCGCGACAACCAGTCGGTATAGCTGTTCTCGGGCAGCGTGCCGACGGCGGTGTGGGACGCGGACGGGTAGTGCTCGGCCTTGCCCTCGGCATAGAACGTGCGGGCGAAGCGGTTCTTGGCCGCGAACAGGGCATATTCCTTGGCGAAGGACGTCTTCTGCGACTTCAGCACCGAGGAGATGGCCTGGATGGAATACATCTTGTCGCCGGCCTTGCGCCACATCGTGCGCACGATCACCGGCAGCCCGCCCGCCTTCGTGGGGAACTTCTCGGTGAGGTAACGCAGCCAGATCCAGTTGCCGTAGTGGTAGGTGCCGCCGTACTCGAACAGGTCCAGGGGCCAGTTGGGCAGCCCGATCTGACCGCCGGCGAGGTATTGGACGTTGTCGTTGACGCTGTCATAGAGCTCGTCCTCGGCCCACGTGGAGGAGACCTCCATGAACCAGGGGTCCTCGAGGTAGTCGTAGTTGAACTGGATGGCGTGGAAGAACTCGTGGGCCGCGGTCACCTGCAGGTTCTGCAGCGGGGTGTGCGCATTGAAGATGACGTCGGCGAAGTCGTTGTCGAGCACGCAGTAGGCCGGCAGCGTCTTCCTGGCCACCTCTGAGTCGACGGTGCAGTAGCCATAGAGGCTGTCGTCGGCCAGCTGGCCGAGATAGACGTCGAACTTGCCCGAGCCGCCCTTGGTGCCGTCGCCCTTGGGGGACTTGTAGCCCGCCTTGGCATAGACGCCCCAGACGTGCTCCATCACGTCGAGGGTCTGCTGGACGTCGTCGGCGGTCGCGGCGTTGACGGAGGAGGCGACGTAGTGGACGCACACGTGGGTCCCGCAGACGGGGGTCTGCTCGGACGTCGCGCCATAGTCGAGGTAGGTGTCGCCACCACTGTCGGTGGGCCGCGCGAAGAGCCGCTGGGCCACGGCCCGGTCGGCCGGCGAGAGCGCCGGCATGGCCACCTTGAGCTCGCGCAGCAGCATGGTCACGTCGACCGGCGCCGCCGCGCTCGCGGCCTTGGCGCGGGCGCCGTCCTTGACGGCCAGCGCTCGGTCCAGCAGCGCCTCGGCCGACGTCCGGCTCGTCGAGTCCGCCGCGGCCTGGGGCAGGGCAACCAGATCGTCGCCGGCAGCGGGCGTGACGAGGCCCGTGGCGATCAGCGCGGCGCCGACCAGCGGCGCCGCGACGCGGGCAAGGACGTTGTGATGCACGAGGACCTCCTCCGTATGCCGCGTGGCAACCCGGCCAGCGGCGATCCGTCCAGCATCACACCACGGAAGGGCGCTGGGTTGCCAAACCGATCCAGCCGGTCTCCGAACGGTGCTCGCGATCTCGGAACACCTCCACAGGCCGACCGGGTGCTGTCCGCGCCCGGGGATAGGGTGCCCAGGTGCCTGACTCGAGCGACCCTGCGACGACCTCCACCGAGGTGGCCAGGCTGCTCGACATCGCGGTCGACGCGCTGGGCGGTGCCCATCGTCCCGGGCAGCTGCTGATGGCCGACGAGGTGGCCGACGCGTTCACCAGCAGGCGTCACCTGCTGGTGCAGGCCGGGACCGGCACCGGCAAGTCACTGGCCTACCTGGTGCCGGCCCTGCTCCACCGCGACCGGGTCGTGATCGCCACCGCCACCCTCGCCCTCCAGCACCAGCTGGTGGAGCGCGACATCCCCCGGCTGGTCGAGGCCGTCAACACCCAGCCCGATGTCGACACGTCGTTCGCCGTCCTCAAGGGCCGCTCCAACTATGCCTGCCTCCACCGCATCCGCGAGGGCGTCCCCGACGACCAAGGGGTGCTCGTCGACGTCCCGGAGGGCTCGCTGGGCGCCGAGGTGCTGGCGCTGCGGGCCTGGGCGGAGGAGGAGGCCGAGTCCGGCGGCACCGGCGAGCGTGACCACGCGCCGCGTCACACCGAGCGGGTCTGGCGCCAGGTCAGCGTGAGCCACCGCGAGTGCCTGGGCGCGACGCGATGCCCCTTCGGCGGCGAGTGCTTCGTGGAGCTGGCACGTGAGAAGGCCCAGCGGTCCCACCTCATCGTCACCAACCACTCGCTGCTGGCCATCGACGCCATCGAGGGCGTGCCGATGATCCCCGACTATGACTGCGTGGTCATCGACGAGGCCCACGAGCTGACGGCTCGGGTGACGCAGGCGGCCACCGACGAGCTCTCGGTCGCCGACGTCGAGCGGGCCGCGCGCCGGGCCCAGCGTCACGTCGAGGGCACCGAGGCCGACGACCTCGACGACGCGGCCGGGGCGCTCGCCGCCGCGGTCGAGGCCTGCGCCCCCGGCCGGTTCGACGCCGTGCCCGACGAGCTCGCCGACGCGCTGGTCCTCGTCCGTGATGCCGCCCGGTCGTGTGTGTCGGCCTTCCCCAAGGACGCCGGCGAGGAGGTCGACGCCGGCCGCACCCAGGCGCGTGGCATGGTCCAGGACGTGTTCGTGGTCGCCGAGCGGATGGCGGCCCACGTGGAGGCCGACGTGCTGTGGCTCTCCGAGGGCGGCGACCGGATGCCGCCCCGGCTCCACGTCGCGCCACTCGAGGTCCGCGGTCCCATGCGCGACAAGCTGCTCCGCGACAAGACCGTCGTGTTCACCTCGGCCACGCTGCGCCTCGGGGGCGACTTCGTGCCCGTCGCGTCGTCGTTCGGGCTCAAGCCCGGCGAGGAGGTGGGCCAGCCCCCAGACGGCGACATCCCACGCGGGTCGTCCGAGGTGTCCGACGGGTCCGGCGCCCCGGGCTCCGACGACGGTGTCGACCGGGTCGCGTGGCGCGGCCTCGACGTCGGCTCGCCGTTCGACTATGCCAAGCAGGCGATCCTCTATGTCGCGCGCCACCTCCCGCCCCCGGGCCGCGACGGGCTGGGGGAGGCCCAGCTCGAGGAGATCGCCGAGCTCGTCGACGCCGCCGAGGGCCGCACCCTCGGGCTGTTCTCCTCGCGTCGCGCCGCCGAGGCGGCGGCGGAGGCGATCCGCGAGCGGCTGCCTCACCTGACCACGCTGGCGCAGGGCGAGGCCCAGCTCCCCGAGCTGGCCCGTCAGTTCGTGAGCGACCCCCACACCTGCCTCTTCGGGACGCTCAGCCTGTGGCAGGGGCTCGACGTCCCCGGTGACACCTGCCAGCTGGTCATCATCGACCGGATCCCCTTCCCGCGACCCGACGACCCGTTGATGTCGGCGCGGCAGCGAGCCACCGACCGCGCGGGGGGCAACGGCTTCATGCAGGTCGCGGCGACCCACGCGGCGCTGCTGCTCGCCCAGGGGGCGGGCCGGCTGATCCGGACCACCGCCGACCGGGGCGTCGTCGCCGTGCTCGACCCGCGGCTGGTGACCGCGCGCTATGGCAGCTTCCTGCGGGCGAGCCTTCCCCCGATGTGGGCGACCACCGACCCGGCCGTCGTCCGCAAGGCGCTGCGCCGCCTGGCGGCGACCCCTGCCGGGTCAGCGGTCAGCGGGTGACCCACCAGCCGAGCAGGGTCAGCACCACCAGCGTCGGCAGCACGATCAGCAGCATCCGGCCGTCGAGGACCCGGTGGTCGTCGGCGGCCTGCTGGCGGCGCGCCAGCTCGAGGGCGACCTGGTGGAACCAGGCGTCCACCTGGGCGCGGTCATAGCCCATGGCGGGCGCGGCCGCGTCGAAGCGCAACGCGAGCACCTGGGTGGCGGTCAGCGGCTCGCCGAGGCGCTCGATGGTGGCCGCGACGCGGCCGATGGCCTGGTCGACCTGAGGGGTCGCATAGGCGTCGGGGCTCGCGATCACGTCGAACCGCGGTGCGGGCAGGGCCATGACCCGGACCCTAACGGGACCAGGCCCAGACCCGGTGCCAGACCCGGCGTCAGACCCGGCGTCAGACCCGGCGCAGCACCGCGGTTACCTTGCCGAGGATGCTGGCGTGGGTGCCGTCGATCGGCTCATAGCTGTCGTTGTGGGGCATCAGCCAGACCTGGCCGTTGCGGCGCTGGAAGGTCTTGACCGTCGCCTCGCCGTCGATCATCGCCGCGACGATGTCGCCGTTGTCGGCGGT
>JAGQUE010000209.1 GCA_020438665.1 Nocardioidaceae bacterium
GGCGTGCCGACGACGACGTCGACGCCGGTGGCCAGCGCCTCGAGCTGCGGCTCATAGCCGACGCCGCCATAGACCGTCAGCACCCGCATCCCGCGGTCGGCGCCGGCGAGGGCGAGGTCGCCGGAGACCTGGAGCGCCAGCTCACGGGTGGGCGCCACGATGAGCGCCTGGGGCTTGCCCTGGGGCAGCTCGGCATAGTCGGGGTCGTGCGGCGCAACGCTGCGCTGCAGCACGGGGATGCCGAAGGCCAGGGTCTTGCCGGTGCCCGTGCGGGCCTGGCCGATCAGGTCGGTGCCCAGCAGGGCGACGGAGAGGGTCATCTCCTGGATGGGGAAGGGGGTGGTGATGCCGCCGCGCTCGAGCGCGTCGCAGATCTCGGGGAGTACCCCGAGCTCACGGAAGGTGGTCAAGGCCGTAGGTCGCTTTCGTGTGGTCCGAGTCGAGCGGCGGACTCCACGAGAACGGGTCTGCCGCGCACATGCTGGTGATGGGTCCCCTCCGCGCATCGGGCGCTGGAGCCGGGCCTCGCGACGCCCACCGCTCCCGGTGGGAGCAGCCGAACGTCCGGATCGATCCTATCGGTACGGTGGTTCCATGACTGAATCGGCGGGAGCCGGTGCGCTGGAGGACCCGACCTATCGTCAGGCGGTCATCGACCTGCTGGGCGTGATCGCCTATGGCGAGCTGTCGGCGTTCGACCGGCTGGCCGAGGACGCCAAGCTGGCGCCGTCGCTGGACGACAAGCTGGCGATGGCCGCGATGGCGACCGCGGAGTTCGGCCACCTGGTGGCCCTGCGGGAGCGGATCGTCGACCTGGGCGCGGACGCCTCGGCGGCGATGGCGCCGTTCCGTGACGCCCTGGACGACTTCCACGCCCACACCAGCCCTGCCGACTGGTACGAGGGCCTGATCAAGGCCTATGTCGGTGACGGTCTGGCCGCCGACTTCTACCGCGAGATCGCGGCCTACCTCGACTCCGAGACCCGTGACGTGATCGTCGGGTCGCTCCAGGACGCCGGACACGCCGACTTCGTGGTGGACCGCGTCCGCGCCGGCATCGAGGCCGACCCGCGACTCGCCGGCCGACTGGCACTGTGGGGCCGCCGCCTGATGGGGGAGGCGCTCTCCCAGGCGCAACGGGTGGCGGCCGACCGCGACGCGCTGACGGTCCTGGTCGCGGGCGGCGTCGACCGTCCCGGCATGGACCTGGCTGCGCTGGGGCGGATGTTCAACCGGCTCACCGAGCGTCACGCCGACCGGATGACCCAGCTCGGCCTCGACGCCTGACCCTCTCGCCGAGTCGTCACAGGGTGTGACGACTCGGCGCAGGTTGGGCTGGGTTGGTCAGCGGGTTGGCTGGACCGGTGGGTCAGGACTGCTTGGTGCGGCCAGTGACACCGGCGGCGATCACGACCAGGACCGCCGCGACGACGACCTGCCAGACGTGGCGCCACCAGTCGATGCCGCTCGTCTGGGCATCGAAGAACAGGCTGTAGGCCCACGTGCCGATCAGCATGCCGCCGATGCCGCAGACGATGGTCAGCCAGAGCGGGATGTTGTCCTTGTCGCCGGGAGCCACCCACTTGCCGAGCAGGCCGATGATCAGGCCGCCAATGAGGGCCCACAGGATCGTTGCGAGCATGGTGCTCCTTCCGGATGCTGTGCAGCAGCACAGGAAGCCGAACTCTCGGCCATCAACAACATCCAAGCGACTCTGCCGGGACGAATCAACGATTGAACGGACGCCATTGCGGGTAGGGAGGTGCCAGGTGTCCCTGCTCAGTGGCGGAAGCCCACCTGCCCGGCCACGCCGCCGCCGATCTCGACGTAGGCGAGCTTGTCACCGGGAACGACGATGTGGCGACCCTTGGTGTCCAGGAGCGTGAGCAGGCCGCCGCCGACGGCCTCGGCGACCATCTTCTCGACGTCCTCGACGCTGTCGTTGACCTCGACGATGAGCTCGCGGTTGGCGTGCTGCACCCCGATCTTGACCTCCACGGGTCCTCCTTGTGCTGTGCTCGTTGTGCCGGAAGGTCCGGCCGCTGGTGGTTGGTCCAGTGTTCTGGTGGTTCAGTGCTCGTCGCTGCGCGGATAGCCGCGGATGCCGCGCCAGGCGAGCCCGGCGACCAGGGCGGCCGCCTCCTCCTGGGGGATCTCGCTGCGTTCCGAGAGCCAGAACCGCGCGCTGACCTGTCCCATTCCGACCAGCGCCACGGCCAGCAGTCGTGACGCATCGTCGGGCAGGCCGGTGTCCTCGTGGATGACCGAGGCGATCATGTCGGCGCAGTCGGAGGTGACCCGGTCGACGAGCTCGCGCACGGCCGGCTCGTTGGTGAGGTCGGACTCGAAGACGAGCCGGAACGCTCCGGTGTCGTTGGCGACGTAGTCATAGAAGGCGGTCATCGTCGCCGCGACACGCAGCTTGTTGTCGTGGGTGCTGTCGAGGGCCTTGCGGCAGTTGCCGACGATGATGTCGCAGGAGGCGTCGAGGAGCGCGAGATAGAGGTCGAGCTTGCCGGGGAAGTGCTGGTAGAGCACCGGCTTGGAGACCCCGGCCCGGTCAGCGATGTCGTCCATCGCGGCAGCGTGGTAGCCCTGTGCCACGAAGACCTCCAGGGCCGACTCCAACAGCTGGGCGCGACGCTCGCGGCGCGGCATGCGGCCGCCGCGCGGCCGTGCCTCGTCGTCAAACCGCTCTGCGGACACCCTGAGCTCCTTCATCGGGCCGCGAACCGCGGCGGTGGCAGCCTACCCGCCCGGCCCGGCACACCACGGTCCGGATCGCGGAACGGGCGCCGCAGCCCGCACCCCTCGGGGAACATGACCGGAGCCTCGTGTGTTGAGGTCAGACATCCCACCGAACCCCTGACCCTGGAGTACGCCGTGAGCATTCCCCCGCTGGTGGAGCCGGCCGCCGAGCTGACCATCGACGAGGTACGCCGCTACAGCCGCCACCTGATCATCCCTGACGTCGGGATGTCGGGGCAGAAGCGACTCAAGAACGCCAAGGTGCTGGTGATCGGCGCCGGCGGTCTCGGCAGCCCCGCGCTGATGTATCTCGCAGCCGCGGGCGTGGGAACCATCGGCATCGCCGAGTTCGACGAGGTCGACGAGTCCAACCTGCAGCGCCAGATCATCCACGGCCAGTCCGATGTCGGCCGCCCCAAGGCGGAGTCCGCCCGCGACGCGGTGGCCGAGATCAACCCGCTGGTCAACGTCGTCCTCCACCAGCAGCGGCTCGACAACGACAACGTCATGCAGGTCTTCGAGGGCTACGACCTCATCGTCGACGGCACCGACAACTTCGCGACCCGCTACATGGTCAACGACGCCGCCTACTTCCTCGGCATCCCCTATGTCTGGGGCTCGATCTATCGCTTCGACGGCCAGGCCTCGGTGTTCGCGCCGACCCTCGCCGACGACGCGCCGTGCTACCGCTGCCTCTACCCCGAGCCGCCGCCGCCCGGCATGGTCCCGTCGTGCGCCGAGGGCGGCGTGCTGGGCGTGCTCTGTGCCTCGATCGGGTCGATCCAGGTCAACGAGGCGATCAAGCTGCTGACCGGCATCGGCGACCCGGCCATCGGCCAGCTCGTCATCTATGACGCGCTCGAGCTGGAGTGGCGCAAGCTCAAGGTCCGCAAGGACCCCAACTGCGCGCTGTGCGGCGAGCACGCCACGGTCACCGGGCTGATCGACTATGAGACCTTCTGCGGCGCGATCTCCGAGGACGCCGCCTCGGCGGCCGCCGGGTCGACCATCTCGGTCGCCCAGCTGGAGGTCATGCTCAAGGAGCGCGAGAACGGCGAGCGCGACTTCGTGCTCATCGACGTGCGCGAGCCCAACGAGTTCGAGATCAACCGGATCCCGGGCGCGGTCCTCATCCCGAAGGGCGAGTTCCTCAACGGCAACGCGCTCAGCGACCTGCCGCCGGTTGACGCCGGCAAGCAGGTGGTCCTCCACTGCAAGTCGGGGGTCCGCTCGGCCGAGGTGCTCGCCGTGCTCAAGGGCGCCGGCTACTCCGACGCGGTCCACGTGGGCGGCGGCGTGGTCGCCTGGGTCAACCAGATCGACCCGAGCCAGCCGTCCTACTGATCCGGGCTGAGGGCGTGACCGTGTCGTGACCCCGTCCCGGTAGGTTCGCCGCCATGGCGGCGGCACCGGGCGGGGCGACGGCTCCTCGGGCGGCAACCCGGTCCGGGTTGCTCGCTGTCGCGGGCGTCGCCGGGCTGGCCACGGCCGTGGCCATGGTGGTCGCGTGGGCGGCCACCATCGGGCCGCCCACCCTGGTCCATGGCGGCTCACCGGCCCGAGGCACGGCGACACCGACCCCGTCGCCCTCGGCCCAGCCGCCGGCGCCGGGCTCCCCGGGTCAGGGGTTCGTCCCGCACGAGCACCCGGTGCTGGTCACGTTGATGACCGTCGTCGCGATCGCGTTCGTGGTCACGGTCGGCTATGGGCTCGTGATTCTCGTGCGGGCGCTGCTCAGCTGGCAGCGGATCTCCATACGGCGGCGCTTCGTTCCCCCAGACGTCGACTTCGACGTGGTGGTCTCCCCCCAGGCGGTGGACGCCCTGGTGAGGGCGGCCGAGAGCCAGCGCGCCTCGTTGCTCACCGGGAGCGCCCGCAACGCCATCGTGGCGTGTTGGCATCGGTTCGAGACCGAGAGCATCGAGGTCGGGATCACCCAGCACCCGTGGGAGACCTCGGCCGAGTTCGTGCTGCGCGTGCTCGACCTCGCCGAGGCCGACCCGCCTGCCGTGGCGACACTGGCCCGCCTCTATCGCGAAGCGCGGTTCTCCACCCACGTGATCGGCGAGGACCAGCGCAGCGAGGCTCTGGCCGCGCTGCACACGATCCACGCCGGTCTGGCATCGCGGCCCTCCGCGCCGGCAGGAGGGGCCGGATGAGCCGTCGGTGGCTACGACGCGCCGCGGGCCTCGTCCTGCTCGAGGTCGCACTGCTCGTGGCGTTCCGGTTCCTCGAGGTCCAGGCCGACCTGGTCCGCTTCGTGCTCGTCGTCGCCCTGGTGCTGACGACGATCTGGCTGGTGCTCGACACCGCCGACCAGGACGCATCGTGGGAGGTGGAGCTGCCCCAGGAGACGAGGCCGAGCGCCCCGGACACGCGGCTGCAGACCTCGACCCGGATCCTGGAGGATCACGTGGCGGCGCGGGAGCCTACGGCCGCCCTCCGTGACCGGCTGCGGTGGCTGGTCATCGAGCGGCTGGAGCTGCACCACGGGCTCGGCATCGACGACCCGGAGGCGCAGCCGCTGCTCGGGTCGGGCCTCGCGGCGCTGCTGGCCGGGCCTCCCCGGCGTATCGACCCCGCCGAGCTGAACGACGCCCTGACCCGAATCGAGGAGCTGTGACCGACGCACCCATCCCCGACGCCGCTGTGCTGTCCGTGCCGGAGGCCGGCGAGCTGGCCGGCCGCGTCCTCGCCGAGGTCGAGAAGGCCGTCGTCGGCAAGCATGACGCGCTCTCGCTCGTGCTGGCGGCGGTGCTGGCCAAGGGACACGTGCTGCTCGAGGACTTCCCGGGGCTCGGCAAGACGCTCGCCGCCCGGTCCTTCGCGCGAGCGCTCGGGCTGGAGTTCACCCGGGCGCAGTTCACCCCCGACCTGTTGCCCGCCGACCTCACCGGGTCGTTCATCTATCAGCAGCGTGACCAGGAGTTCGTGTTCCGCCGCGGCCCGTTGTTCACGGGGCTGCTCCTGGCCGACGAGATCAACCGCACCCCTCCCAAGACGCAGTCGGCGTTGCTGGAGGCGATGCAGGAGCACCAGGTGAC
>JAGQUE010000210.1 GCA_020438665.1 Nocardioidaceae bacterium
TCGAGCGGCGCCGCCGTGACGGCGTACTCGCGGGCGAGGTGCTCGGCCCGCTCGAGGGTCCGGTTGAGCACGACGACGTCGGTGGCGCCACGGCGTCTGGCCGTGGCGACGGAGAGCGCTGCCATCGAGCCGGCGCCGACGACCACGACCCGGGCGCCGGTGAGGTCGCCGGGCTCCGCGACCACACGGCGGAGGGCGGCATCGACGAGCGACGGCGCGGCGTGGTCGATCTCGGTCTCGCTGTGGGCGCGCTTGCCCACCCGGAGTGCCTGTTGGAACAGCGAGTTGAGCGCGGGCCCGACGGTGCCGAGCTCCTGGCCGCCCCGCAGGGCGTCGCGGGTCTGGCCGAGGATCTGCCCCTCACCGACCGCCATGGAGTCGAGCCCGGCCGCGACCGTGAACAGGTGGGAGACCGCGCCGTCGTCGTAGTGGACATAGAGGTGGGGCAGCAAGGCTTCGGTCGGCCGGCCGGCCCGCTCGACGAGCAGCGTCGAGAGCTCCTCGACGCTGCCGTGGAAGCGGTCGACGTTGGCATAGATCTCCAGGCGGTTGCAGGTCGCGATGACGGCCGCCTCGGAGACGTGGTCGCTCGAGGCCACGTCGGTGACGAGCTTGTGGACGCCGTCGACGTCGAGCGCCAGGGACTCCAGCAGCGCCACGGGCGCGGTCTTGTGGGACACGCCCACCACCAGGATGCTCATGCCGGCTCCTGGATCTCGGGGTGGGGCGTGAGTCCGTCGACGGGATGGGGCGACTTGCGCTGCTCGTGATAGGCGAGGATCTGCAGCTCGATGGACAGATCGACCTTGCGGACGTCGACGCCCTCGGGTACGGCGAGCACGGTCGGCGCGAAGTTGAGGATGCTGCGGACGCCGGCGGCGACCATGCGGTCGGCGACGTCTTGGGCGGCCACGGCCGGCGTCGCGATGACGCCGATGGCCACGCCGTGCTTGGCGACGATCCGCTCGAGCTCGTCGAAGGGCTGGACGTCGACGCCTGCGATGCACTCGGCCTGGCGGGCGGGGTCGACGTCGAGGAGGGCGACGACGCGGAACCCACGGCTCCGGAAGCCCGCATAGTTGGCGAGCGCCTGACCCAGGTTGCCGATGCCCACGATGACCACGGGCCAGTCCTGGGTGACGCCGATCTGGCGGGCGATCTGGTAGCGCAGGTAGGCGACGTCATAGCCGACACCGCGGGTGCCATAGCTGCCGAGGTAGGAGAGGTCCTTGCGGAGCTTGGCGCTGTTGACGCCCGCCGCGGTTGCGAGCTCCTCGCTCGAGCAGGTCACGGTGCCGGCGTCGGCGAGGGCCGTCAGTGCACGCAGATAGACCGGCAGCCGGGCGACCGTTGCCTCGGGGATCTCCCGGGGGCTGACGGTGGACGAGCGAGCGGTCACGGTTCTCTTCCCAACCGCCTGGCCCGCACTCCCTCGGTGTGTCTCACCGGGTCGGCATCCAATGCGGCGCGACCACTGTAGGAGTTTGTGAACGTGAGAACAAAATGCAGAGGGACGCCTTTTACCACCTGTGACGCAGACCACGTCAGGCGGGGTGCCGGTGACGTGACGCCGGACGGCCTGGCGACCGACGCCGTCGTATGACGCCCCCGCGGGGTCAGGGGGCTCAGCGGGTCAGCGCGGCGCGGAGCCGGGACTCGTCGACCCGCCAGAAGTCGTGCTGCCGTCCGTCGACGAAGGTCACGGGCACCTCGTCGGTGAACCGCTCGCGCAGCCCGGGGTCCGTGTCGATGTCGACCTCGTCGAAGCTCTCGCCGAGGTCGGCGCAGACCTGCGCGAGGACCGCACGGGCAACGTCGCACAGGTGACAGCCGGCGCGCGTATAGAAGGTCACCCGGGCGCTCACTCGACCACCCCCCAGGTGCGGCGACGTTCGAGCAGCCGCAGCCGGCCCTTCTCGACCTTGCCGGTCGAGGTCACCGGCAGCGTGTCCACGACCTCCACGCGGCTCGGCCGCTTGAAGGCCACCAGCCGCTCGGCACACCGGGCAGTGACGACCTCGGCCGCGTCGGCCAGGTCGGGCGCGACGACATAGGCGACCACCACGGTGCCGTCGTCGGGGTCCTCGACCCCGATCACGGCCACGCCGGCGACGCCGGGCAGCTCACGGATGACGTCCTCGACCTCGCGGGGATAGACGTTGAACCCCGACACGACCAACAGGTCACCGAGCCGGTCGACCAGCCGCAGGTCGCCGCGGTCGTCGCGGTAGCCCAGGTCGCCGGTGCTCCACCAGCCACCCTCCCCCGGGCCGTCGCTGCCGCCGGGCCAATAGCCGGAGAAGAGGTTGGCGCCGCGGATCTGCACCTGGCCCGGGTCGTCGTCCTCGACCCGGCCGTCCTCGTCGACGATGCGGACCTCGACACCGGGGAGGGGCGCGCCGAGCGAGCCAGGCGCCGACCGGCTGCTGCACAGCGTGCTGGTGACGACGGGCGCCGCCTCGGTGAGCCCATAGCCCTGGTGCACGGGAACTCCGCTGCGTCCCTCGAACGCCTCGATGACGTCGGCGGCCAGCGGCGCCGATCCGGACAGCATCACCCGGACCGTGGCCAGCCGCTCGCGCAGCCGCTCGCGGCCCAGCCAGTGCCCGACCACGGCGGGCGCCACGGGCACCACCGTGCAGCCGCGGTCGGCCACCAGGTCGAGCGAGCCCTCGGGGTCGAAGCCGTCGCTCAGCACCAGGCAGGCTCCGGCGTGGAGCACGCAGCCGAGCACCGCGTTGAGGCCATAGACATGGAACAGCGGCAGCACCCCGAGGACCACGTCGTCGGGCCGCACCATCGCCGGCTCGACGGCAGCCATCTGCTCGAGATTGGCCAGCAGCGCCCGGTGGGTCAGCATGGCGGCGCGCGGCACCCCACTGGTGCCGGATGTATAGAGCAGGGCCGCGAGCTTCTCCGGGTCGGGCAGCGGTGGCAGCTGCGTGGGTGGCCCCTCGGCCAGGGCGTCGTACGACGTCTCGCCGGCGGCCGGCTCGACACCGACCACGACCACGTGGGGAGCCGCTGGGAGCCCGCTGACCGCAGCCCTCACCCGGTCGAGGGAGTGGTGGTCGGCGACCACCACGCGCGCACCGGAGTCGGTGGCCATCCGGGCGAGGTCCGCGACCGACGCCGCCGGGTTGACCGGGACGGCGACGGCCTGGGCGCGCAGCGTGCCGAGATAGGAGGTGACCAGCTCGATGCGGTTGCCCAGGGCGAGCAACACCCGCTGGGGCGCCATCACCCCGAGCCTCACGAGGCCCGCGGCCACGGCCCCGACCTCGGCGTCGAGCTCGCCCCAGCTGCGGCGTCGCCCGTCGGGCACGTCCGCCACGGCACCGGCGCCAGCGCGGACCGCCTCGATGATCGCCGGCCGCTCCGGACCCCGGGCGGCGGCGGCCGCCGCCAGCTCCGCCAGGTCGAGGATGGCCACGACTCGATCCAACCACACGCCGAGTCGTCACCGGATGTGACGACTCGGCGAGGGCTGGGGTGCGCTGTGGGGCCGCACTACGCTGGCGGCGTGAGCCCAGCCCCCTCCGAGCGCTCGCGCGACGCCGAGCGGTCGCGCCGGCTGGTGAGCCTGCAGCAGCGGTCGCTCATGGCAGGTGAGGCGTCGGCGGCCGAGGCCGAGGTCGAGATCGCGTTGGACGTGGCGCCCGACCCGACGGCCGCGGCCTTCTTCGACGTCGACAACACCGTGATCCAGGGCGCCAGCATCTTCCACCTGGCCCGCGGGATGCACCGGCGCAAGTTCTTCACCACCCGCGAGATCGCGGGGGCGATATGGAAACAGCTCTATTTCCGGGTCGCCGGCGTGGAGAACCCCGAGCACGTGGCCGAGACCCGCACCGCCGCACTGTCCTTCATCGCCGGCCACACCGTGGCCGAGCTCGAGCAGCTGGGCGAGGAGATCTTCGACGAGGCGATGGCCGCGCGGATCTGGCCCGGCACCAAGGCCCTCGCCCAGATCCACCTCGACCTGGGGCAGCGGGTGTGGCTGGTGACCGCGGCGCCCGTCGAGATCGCCTCGATCATCGCGCGCCGCCTGGGGCTGACCGGGGCTCTCGGCACGGTCGCCGAGCACGAGTCCGGCGTCTATACCGGTCGCCTGGTCGGCGACCTGCTCCACGGGCCGGCCAAGGCCGAGGCGATCAACGCTCTGGCGGCCCGCGAGGGCCTGGACCTGGCGCGCTGCACCGCCTACTCCGACTCGGTCAACGACCTGCCGATGCTGTCGTTGGTCGGCACCGCCGTGGCGATCAACCCCGACGGCAGGCTGCGCGCGCACGCGCGCGACCAGGGCTGGCGGATCCGCGACTACCGCACCGGACGCAAGGCGGTGAGGGCCGGGGTCGCGACCACGACGGCGGCGGCCGCCGCCTATGCCGCAGGTGCGGCGCTGCGCGGACGGCGTGCGCGCGGCTGAGCCACGGCCGGTCCCGGCTCAGCCGAGCCAGTCGGGCAGGTTGGTGCCGAACACCGACTCCCGCTCGCGCAGCAGGGAGTAGAGGGTCTGCTGGATCGTCTCGCGGACCTGGTCGGTGACGTTGAAGACGAACATCGGGTCCTCCGCGGCGCCGGCCGGGATCGCGTCGGTGCGGATCGGCTCGCCGAACTCCATCAGCCACTTCGACGGAAGCGGGATCATGCCGAGCGGACCCAGCCACGGGAAGGTCGGCGTGATGGGAAGGTAGGGCACCCCCAACAGCCGCGCCAACGACGGCAGGTTGCCGATCATGGGATAGATCTCCTCGGCCCCCACCACCGACAGCGGCACGATCGGGACGCCGGTGTTGAGGGCGGCCGACACGAACCCGCCACGGCCGAACCGCTGCAGCCGGTAGCGCTCGGAGAAGGGCTTGCCGATCCCCTTGAAACCCTCGGGCCACACACCGACGAGCTCGCCGCCGCGCAGCATCCGCTCGGCGTCCTCGTTGCAGGCCAGGGTGGCGCCGGTCTTGCGCGCGAGCGAGCTGACGACCGGCAGCCGGAAGACCAGGTCGGCACCCAGCGGCCGGATGAAGCGGCCGGTGCGCTCGTGGATCGTCGACATCGTCATCAGGGCGTCGACGGGCAGCGTGCCGGAGTGGTTGGAGACGACGAGCGCACCGCCGTCGACCGGGATGTTGTCGATCCCACGGACCTCGATGCGGAACCACTTCTCGGCGACGGGTCGCAGCACCGACAGCACGAGCAGCTGGGTCAGCTCCGCGTCGAAGCCGTAGTCGTCGACGGTGTAGTCGCCCTCGAGGCGACGCCGCCAATAGGCCATCAGGTGGGCGAGCCGGTTCTGCCAGTCCTGGCCGAGCACGTCGACGACGGCGGCCTGGAAGGCGGCGGCCCACTCGGCGGCGGGGATGCCCGCGCTCGGGGTGCGGTCCTCGGTGGTCGCCGCGGCACCCCCTTCGGGGAGGCCCTCGGCGGCCGCCGGCTGCGCAGCGGCAGGAGTGGGCTCGGCGGCGGCGGTCTCGGCCGCCTCGGAAGCGGAAGCCGGCGCCGACTCGGGGGCGGACTTGGTGGCGGTCGGCTCGGCCGTACGCCGGCGCGGGGTGGACCCTCGTGGGGCCTCGGCGGGGGCCGACTCTGCCGCGAGGCGCCGCGTGGCCGCAGAGGGTCGCTGCCGGCCGCTGCCCCGGCCGGGACGGCCGCGGGTGCCGATCGGGATGATCTCGGCGTCACCCATGACGGCCTCCTCCCGCGCGTCCGGCGAGCGCCGTGGCCAGCCCGAGCGGCCGCTCGAGGTCGCGGGCGAAGTCGTCGAACGCCTCGACCGTCGTACGGCGAGGCTCGAAGCCGAGGATCGTGCGCATCCGAGTGGTGTCGATGCCGCGCCCGAAGGTGAGGAAGGACAGCTGCTCGGGCGAGAAGTCGGCCATCCGGGCCGATCGCAGCGCGGCCCCGAGGCTCGACATCGCCGCCGTCGGCAGCGGCAGCGAGGCCTTGCCGAGGCGCCGGATCGCCTGGGAGAGCAGCAGGACACCGTCACCCGCGACGTTGAAGGTGCCGGGCACCTCGTGGGTCACGGCGTGGCGCAACGCGGCGAAGAGATCCTCCTGGTGGAGGAACTGCAGTCGCGGGTCGAAGCCCAGCACCCGCGGCAGCGCGGGAAGTCGGAAGTAGGAGGTGATCGGGCTCTCGACGTCGGGGCCGATCACATTGGCCCCGCGCAGCATCGTCACCCGGACGTCGGGGCGGCGGCGCGAGAAGCTGCGGACATAGCCCTCGACCTCATAGGCGTCCTTGGCATAGCCCGAGCTCGGCAGCCGCTTGGCGTGCATGTCCTCGGTGAACATCGCCGGGTCGCGGCTGCTGGCGCCATAGACGGTGCTGGAGGACTTGACCACCAGGGTCTTGAGCCCGGGCGCGCCCTGGCAGGCGGCGAGCAGCTGCATCGTCCCGATGACGTTGAGCTCTTTCATCGTGCCGCGCCCGCCGGCACTGCCGGGGGTGGCGATGACGCTCATGTGGACGACGGTGTCGACGTCCTCCTTGGCGATGACCTTGGCGATGACGGGGCTGCGGATGTCGGCCCGCACGAAGGACACCTCACCGATGTCACCGCGTGGGGGGACGACGTCGACGCCGATCACCCGGTCGACGGACGGGTCGTCCGCGACATGGCGCGCGAACCGTCGCCCGAGGTCACGGGAGACCCCGGTGACGAGGACGACCCTGCCCATGTCGGACCGCCTGCGGACCTACTTGCCGAGCTTGCGACGCTGGACGCGCGTCTTCTTCAGCAGCTTGCGGTGCTTCTTCTTCGCCATGCGCTTGCNNGCGCTTCTTGATGACAGAACCCACGAGGAACCTTTCACGACCTGGGAGGCCGACCGCGACCTCGCCTGAGATGGCGCACCGGACGGCCCGCCAAGCCTAGCCGCCCGAGGGCGGCAGTCGGCAATCGAGGCGCTGGCCCGGCACGAGGGCCGGCGGGCGCGGCGCCGGCCGAGCAGACAGCGACCGCCCCGGGACATCGGCCCGGGGCGGTCGCTAGGTCGGTCAGCGGTGTGGTCAGCCCGCGTTGTAGAAGCT
>JAGQUE010000211.1 GCA_020438665.1 Nocardioidaceae bacterium
CGAGCCGGTCCGCGACTTCGCCGGGGCCAGCACCACCGACAGCGCGGCGTACGCCGCCTTCTTCCACGCGATGCTCGACCGCCAGGTCTATCTGCCGCCCTCGGCCTATGAGGCCTGGTTCGTCTCCTCCGCGCACGACGACCGCGCCGTCTCGACCGTGCTCGACGCACTCCCGGAGGCCGCGCGCGCGGCGGCCGCCGCGGCCGAGGGGGCCTGATGACCGAGTCCACGATCGTCCACCTGATGCGCCACGGGGAGGTGCACAACCCGAGCGGCGTGCTCTATGGCCGCCGGCCGGGCTATCACCTCTCCGAGCTCGGCGTCCGGATGGCCGAGCGGGTGGCCGGCGAGATCGGCGGCCGTGACATCGTCCACCTGGTCGCCTCTCCGCTGGAGCGGGCCCAGGAGACCGCGCGACCGCTGGCCGAGGCCACGGGACTCGACGTCGTCGTGGACGGTCGGGTGATCGAGTCCGAGAACGTCTTCGAGGGCACGTCGTTCGGCGTCGGTGACGGAGCGCTGCGCTCGCCGTCGGCCTGGAAGCACCTGTGGAACCCGTTCACCCCCTCGTGGGGCGAGCCCTACAAGGAGATCGCCGCCCGGATGCGCGACGCCGTCAAGGACGCGTCGCGGGTCGCGCGCGGCCACGAGGCGGTCGTGGTCTCCCACCAGCTGCCGATCTGGGTCGCCCGGCTGTCGGCCGAGGGGCGCCCGTTCCTCCACGACCCGCGCAAGCGCCAGTGCACGCTGGCCTCGCTGACCTCGTTCCACTTCGAGGACGACCGGCTGGTGCGGGTGTCCTACTCCGAGCCGGCCGCCGACCTCATCCCCGCGCGGGACAAGAAGGCACCGTTCTCGGCCGGTGGCGCTCCCGAGGAGCACCGGCCCTGACCCGTCCGCGCGCCGCCGCCCTTCTGCTCGCCCTCGTGCTCCCGCTCGTGGGCTGCTCGTCGCTGACCGGGACCGGCAGCAAGGGCTACATCTCCGGTGACGGCCAGGTCGTGGTGTTCGACGCGGCCGACCGGGACGCCCCGATCACGGCATCGGGGACCACGCTGGACGGCGACTCGTTCGACCTGGCCGACGTGCGGGGAAAGCCGGTCGTGGTCAACTTCTGGTGGTCGCTGTGTGCTCCGTGCCGGTCGGAGGCTCCCGACCTGATCGCTGCCGCCGACCAGCTCGGCGACAGGGCCACCTTCATCGGTGTCGACATCCGTGACACCTCTCCCGATCTTGGGCTGAGGTTCCAGGACGAGTTCGGGGTGCCTTACCCCTCGATCTATGACAGTGACGGGGTGGTGGCCCTCGCATTCGCCGGCTACATCCGGCAGGGCTCCATCCCGAGCACCGTCATCCTCGACGCGCAGGGTCGCGTGGCCGCCACCTTCTCCGGAGCGATCCCATCGGTCCGGACCCTGGTCGACGCCGTCGCGGAGGCGGCCGGCGATGGCTGACTGGTTCCAGCAGCAGGCCCTCTCCGGCTCGCTCGTCCTGGCCATCCCGGTGGCGCTCGTCGCGGGACTGGTGTCCTTCTTCTCCCCCTGCGTGGTGCCGCTGCTGCCGGGCTATCTCTCCTATGCCACCGGCCTCTCGGGCGCCGACCTCATGGACGCCGACGTCACCCGCCGGCGCCGGGGCCGGATGTTCGCCGGGTCCGTCCTCTTCGTCTCCGGGTTCACCGTCGTCTTCGTCCTGCTCGGGTTGGCCTCGGGCGCCGCGGGCGCCTGGCTCTATGACTACCGGCGCGAGCTCAACATCGCCCTGGGCGTGATCAGCGTCGTCCTCGGGCTGGCGTTCCTGGGGTGGGTGCCCTTCGCCCAGCGTGAGTGGCGCGTCCACGCCGTACCCGCCGTCGGGCTGGCGGCCGCGCCGCTGCTCGGCTTCTTGTTCGGGCTGGGCTGGGTGCCCTGCATCGGCCCGACGCTCGGCGTGATCTATAGCCTCGGGATCAGCGAGGGTACGGCGGCCCGCGGTGCCCTGCTGTCGGCGTTCTATGCCCTCGGGCTGGGGCTCCCGTTCATCATCGCGGGCGTGGCGTTCGAGCGGATGCTCGGCGCGGTCCGCTGGGTCCGTCGTCACCAGCAGTGGGTCACCCGGTTCGGCGGCGCCATGCTGATCCTGGTCGGCGTCATGCTGCTCACGGGGTGGTGGGACCAGCTCACCACCTGGATCCAGATCCACCTGGTCAGCGGCTATGAGGTGGGCGTGTGAGCACGCCCCCGGATCTCCCCGGCGAGCCGGCCGAGCTGACCGAGCCGCCCCACCGGGCCGAACGGTCCGACCAGGAGGCCCGCGACCCCCTGTTGGGCGAGACCCCGTCGAGGCCCGACCGGCAGCCGGGCGAGCTCGGCCCGGTCGAGCTGCTGCGGTGGGCCTGGCGGCAGCTCACGTCGATGCGGACCGCGCTGATCCTGCTGTTGCTGCTGGCGCTGGCCGCCGTGCCCGGCTCGATCATCCCGCAGACCGGCGTCGACGCGACCAAGACCGCGCAGTGGCAGGACGCCCACCCGACGCTCACCCCGATCTATGAGCGGCTCGGCCTGTTCGCCGTCTATGACTCAGCCTGGTTCGCCGCGATCTATCTGCTGCTCATGGTGTCGCTGGTCGGCTGCATCGTGCCGCGGCTGCGCGTCTATTGGCGCGCTTTGCGGGCCCGGCCGCCCGCCGCCCCGCGGGTGCTGTCACGCCTGCCCGGCCACGCGTCGTACACCACCGACGCGGCGCCCGAGGAGGTGCTGGTCCGCGCCCGCGCGGTGCTCCGCAGCCAGCGCTACCGACTCGCGCCCGCCGCCGAGGGGGACGACGCGGTGGCCGCCGAGCGCGGCCACCTCCGCGAGGCCGGCAACCTGATCTTCCACCTCTCGCTGATCGTCGTGCTGGTCGGCTTCGCCCTGGGCAGCCTGTTCGGCTACAAGGGCGGCGTCGTCGTCATCACCGGCCAGGGGTTCTCCAACGCCCTCACGCAGTACGACGACGTCAAGCCGGGCAGCCTGTTCGACGCCGGGACCATGGAGCCCTTCCGCTTCACCCTCGACTCCTTCGACGTCGAGTGGGTCAAGGACGGTCCGGCCAAGGGGATGGATCGCAAGTTCGTCTCCCACCTGACCTACTGGCCGACCCCGGACTCGGCTCCCAAGACCTATGACCTCAAGGTCAACCACCCGCTCACCATCGGTGGCAGCCAGATCTTCCTCATCGCCCACGGCTATGCCCCGGTCATCACGGTCCGAGACGGCGAGGGTCAGGTCGCCTACAGCGGGCCGACCGTCTTCCTGCCGCAGGATCCGACCCTGTTGTCCTTCGGGGTGGTCAAGGCCCCCGAGGCGCGGCCCGACCAGATCGGGCTCGAGGGCTTCTTCTATCCGTCCTACGTCAAGATCGACGGCGACCCGGTCAACGTGATGGGCGACGACCTCAACCCGACACTGTCGATGCTGACCTACAAGGGCGACCTCGGCCTCGACAACGGCCAGCCGCAGTCGGTGTTCACCCTCGACAAGACCAACCTCACCGCGCTCACGAAGGACGACGGCAAACCCGCCCGCATCGACCTCCAGCTCGGCGACACCGTCGACCTCGTCGGTGGCGGCACCGTCACCTTCGACAGTGTGGAGGAGTGGAACCGGTTCCAGATCAGCCGCTCGCCCGGCAAGGGACTGGCGCTCGGCGGCGTCGTCGTGGCGCTGCTGGGCCTGCTCGGGTCGCTGTTCGTCCGGCCCCGTCGGGTCTGGGTGCGGGCACGTGCGGGCGCGGCCGGAGGCACGCTGGTCGAGGTCGGCGGACTGGAGCGGACCGACGGCGGCGATCTCGATGCCGTGATCGCCGGTATCGTGGCGGAGTTGGGCGGCGACGTGGCGACGCAGGAGGAGGCCGACCGTGAGTGACCTGGCGTGGGAGAGTCTCGGCCAGCAGGCTGTGGCGGGGGCGGGCGTGGTCTATTTCCTGGCCCTGCTCGCGCACCTCGTCGAGTGGAGCTCGCTGCGCAAGGTGCCGGTCGGGTCGCGCGCCGAGCGACGCTCCCAGGCGACCATCGGCGCCGAGGGCGGCGCGACGGTCGCCGTCATCACCGACACCGAGACCGCTGACCCTGCCGACCGGATCGCGCTGTTCGCGCGCATCGGCCTGTCACTGACGGTGCTCGCGGCCGGGCTCCACTTCGTGGCCCTGGTGGCCCGCGGCCTGGCCGCCGATCCCAACCGGGTGCCCTGGGGCAACATGTACGAGTTCACCCTGGCCGGCACGTTCTTCGTGACCGTGATCTATCTGGCGATGTACCGCCGGTTCCGGCTGTCCTGGCTCGGCCCCGTCGTCACCGGGTTCGTCGTCGCCCTGCTGATGGTCGACGTCATCTGGCTCTATGCGCCCGTCTCGCCGCTGCGCGAGGCGCTCAACTCGCCGTGGCTGGTGATCCACGTGATCTCGGCGGTCATCGCGACCGGCGCCTTCACGGTCGGCGCCTTCGTGTCGGCGCTCTATCTCGTCAAGGAGCGCTCACGCCACCCCGACGCGGGCTACATCGCGCGGCTGCCCGAGCTCGCCTCGCTCGACCGCATCGCCTACCGCCTCCACGCCTTCGCGTTCCCCGTGTGGACGTTCGCAGTGCTGATCACCGGCCCCATCTGGGCCCACCAGGCCTGGTCGTCCTACTGGAACTGGGACCCCAAGGAGGTCTGGGCCTTCATCACCTGGGTCGTCTATGCCGGCTATCTCCACGCGCGGGCGACCGCGGGATGGAAGGGCCGCAAGGCCGCCTGGCTGGCGATCGCCGGCCTCGCCACGCTGTGGTTCAACTTCATCGGGATCAACTACTTCTCGACGACGAGCATGCACTCCTACGCCGCTCCGGGCACGCACCAGGTGGGACACCCGGCGGGATCTCACCAAGCAGCGCCGAAGCAGGTCGCATAGGTCTGCTGGTACTCCTCGGAGGACGTGCCCTTCGCGATCTGCTGGCCGAGCATCGCGAAGAAGCCGTCGCCGTACGTCGTGAACGAGCCGTCCGCCGAGGTGCACTTCTTGATCTCGGAGACCTGCAGGATGCCCTTGTCGTCGGTGCAGCCACGGTAGTCCTTGGGCAGGATCTGCCCCTCGACCCAGACGTCGCTGCACGCCGGCAGGCTGTCGCTGGCCGGGGTGACGCCCGGGTCGGCGGGATTGGCGTCGCCGCAGCCCACCAGGAGGAGGGGCACGGCGGCAAGGAGCAGCACCAGCGGACGTCGCACGGCTCGAGGCTATCCCGCAGCCACCGGAAGCCGCTGAGAAACCGGCCGACCGGGACCGGTCAGCTGGAGTCCTCCTCGCGGCGCCGCCGGTCGAGGTCGCGCAGGAAGTCGGGATCGTCGTCGGGGGCGACCGGTCGCTGGGGCGGTCCGGCCGGTGGCCGACGTCGAGCGGTGCGCCCGCTGCCACCCTGCATCAGCCGGATGACGACATAGATCGCCGCACCCAGCACCAGGAGCACCAAGAACGCCTTCAACACGTCTCCAGGTTAGTCGGTGGGTGGATGGGCCCTCTCGCCGTGACGGGAACGCGCAGGCTTAGGGTGTGACGTCGTGAAGCCCTTTATGATCTATACGCTGCTGCGGCTGCTGTTGTTCATCGCCGTGTTCGCCGTCGCCCTCGGCGTGTGGATCCTCGCCTTCGGAGAGGGCTCGTCCATCTTCTGGCCACTGCTGATCGGGCTGTTCGTCTCAGGGGTGCTGTCGATCTTCCTGCTCAACAAGCCCCGCGAGCAGTTCGCCGAGCAGGTCGAGGCCCGGGCGCGCCGGGCGACCCGGCGGTTCGACGAGATGAAGGCGCGCGAGGACGACGACCCTCAGGCCTGAGCCGTCGCGTCCTGCGCCGATCGACGCGGTCGCGCGGGCGTGGCAGCGCAACGGCTCCGGGGCTGTGGAGGATCTCCGGTCAGCCCCGGAGCCGTGTGATGGGCAGCGTCAGAGGACGGGTACGTCGGCCAGCGCGGCCTGGAGGTCCTCCTCCGACAGCGGGTCGTCCTCCAGCCGGCCGGAGAGGTATTCGGCATAGGCGCCGAGCTCCAGCAGGCCGTGGCCGGACAGACCCACCACGATGACCTTCTCCTCGCCGGTCTCCTTGCAGGCGAGCGCCTCGCGGCGGGCCTGGGCCAGCGCGTGTGACGACTCGGGCGCGGGGACGATCCCCTCGGTCCGGGCGAACTCCAGGGCGGTCTCGAAGCACTCGCGCTGGTGCAGGGCGACGGCCTCGATCAAGCCCTCGTGCACGGTGTGCGACACCAGCGGCGCCATGCCGTGGTAGCGCAGGCCACCCGCGTGCACGGGGTCGGGCACGAAGTCGCTGCCGAGGGTGTACATCTTCAGCAGCGGGGTCATGCCCGAGGAGTCGCCGAAGTCGTAGCG
>JAGQUE010000212.1 GCA_020438665.1 Nocardioidaceae bacterium
TCTACCGACTGAGCTAAGGCGGCGCATCGACCGGCCGAGTGATACTGCCGTCCGGGCAACGCGGAGCAGTATACGGACGGGGTCGGCCGGGGGTGAAAACCAGGGGTGAGTCAACCCTCCGCGCCGCTGGACCAGACCACCGAGTGCGATTTCTGACCACCGTGACCGGTCGTTGGCAAAAACCAACCGATTCGCTTCCCGGGCATGACCCGATGTGACTAGCGTCGGAACCGGCACGACACGTTTGGCAAACTCGGGAGACAAACATGCAGCCAGTTGTGGGGACCCCTGTGTCCCGTCAGGTCGCCTTTGTGGGGCCGTTCGGAGTCGGCAAGACCACCGCCGTGTGCGCGGTGTCCGACACCAACGTGACCACCACCGAGGTCATCAGCTCGGCGCTCCGCGCCCGGACCGGTCGTCACATGAAGACGACGACAACGGTCGGTCTCGAGATCGGTGAATGGCGGATGCCCACCGGTCAGCAGATCGCCGTCGTCGGAACCCCCGGCCAGGAGCGGTTCGACATCGTCCGTCGTACGGCGATGCCGCGCAGCACCGGTGTGGTGCTGTGGCTGTTCGGGCAGCACCACGTGGCGACCCTCGACGCCGAGCTCTGGATGGAGTTCATCTCCCGCGAAGTCCCCACCCGCAAGATGACGGTCGCGATCACCCGGCTCGAGCACCTCGACGGTGCCGACCTGGACCGCGAGCTGGAGAAGTTCCGGCGCGTCATCCGACGCTTCGACCCGACCGTTCCGGTCGTCGCAGCAGACCCGCGCGAGCGGGCGGATGTGGAGAGCGTCCTGCTCACCGCCATGCGTGTTCCCGCCCAGCGGACGCAGGAGGTCGTCGGATGAACGCCCACGCCAAGCACGAGGGTCTGCCCGGAGAGGAACTGGGCATGCCGATCGACCCAGGCCTCGATCCCGCCCACGAGGCCGAGATCCTGGTCCTCACCCCGCGGGCCCCGGAGCCCAACGACGGCATCGAGATGGATGCCGACATCGCGGAGTACTGGGAGCTGTGGTCCGAGCAGATCGGTCACGCGCTGGTGCCCGTGCTCGAGAAGCTCGAGAAGTCCCTCCCCGGTTTCGCCTCGGCGATGATCTGCACCGCCGACGGGTTCAACCTCTGCACGCTCGGCGTCGAGGAGGAGCAGGTCACCCGGTTGTCGGCCATGACCAGCTCGCTCCACTCGATCGCCGACGTCATGTCCACCTCTGTCCACGAAGGCGACGAGCTCCTGGACGTGCTGAGTCTCTCGAACGGCTCGAGCAGCACGGTCCTCATGGCGATCCGTCACCTCATCATCGGCCAGGTTCTGCTGTGGGTCACCGCCGAAAATGACACCCTGGGGGCGCTTCTCATGCGCGCTCGGGTGGCGGCGAGAGACGTCAGCTCGATCCTGCGAGATCGGTGAGCGGGCTCGAGTCGCGCCAACCTCGAGACCCTTCTCCCCTACCTCACCACGAACGGAGCACCTCTCATGCTCGACATCGACGTCAATGTCCTGGAACAGACGGTCAACGACGCCAAGTCCGTACTCAAAGATGGTTTGTTGGCCACCGACATCTGGGACCGCGAGACTGGTCTCAGCCTGGCGGGTCACAACTCCCAGCCGGAGGCCGTCGCCCTGTTCAACCAGCTGACGAGCGAGATCTCCTCGACACTTGCTGGGTCGGGATTTCCAGCCTTGAACCGCTACTACATGCTGGACATCGAGGATGGAAACACCATCGTCGTTCAGCGTCACGGTGACGACCTGATGTCGGGCATGCTGCTCGACGCCAACCGGGTCAACCTCGGCATCCTCGTCTCGGTGGTGATCCCCCGCATCACCGCCGGCGTCGAGAAGGCCCGCAACACGGGCGTGTCCGAGGACTAGCTTCTCCGCGTCCGCAGCCCCCACGCGGACGCTTGCCGATCCCGACCGTCGACGGCCGGGCCGTGCTCCCCCCCACGGCCCGGCCGTAGGCGTCTCTCGACCCGTTGGAGCCCGGTCGGTGCGGCGTGGCGGCGGCCCTCAGCAGGCCAGGCCGTCCCGAGGCACGGTGCCGTCCACCAGATAGCCCTCGACCGCGTCGTCGACGCACTGGTTGCCGGAGTTGTAGCCGGTGTGGCCGTCGCCGTCGCGCGTCACGAGTACGCCGGACGCGAGCTGGTCGGCCAGTGCCTGCGCCCACTGCAGCGGCGTCGCGGGATCGCGGGTCGTCCCGATGACCAGGATCGGCGCCGCGCCCTGGGCGAGGACGGCCGGCGCCGGCTCGGCCGCGGGGTAGCCGAAGCCACGGCAGCCGACGAGCGCCCACGCGAACACCCGCCCGAAGACCGGCGATGCCTCGACGAAGTCGGGGATCTGGTCGGCGACCTTGCTCGCCGGGATCGACCAGCCGTCGTCGAGGCAGTTGATCGCGACGTTGGCCTCCATCGTGTTGTCGAGGTAGCCGCCGCCGGCCGGGTTGCGGGAGGCATAGGCGTCGGCCAGGAGCATGAGCGTCGTGCCGTCACCGTTGAGAGCGCTCTTGAGGCCCTCGGTGAGGAGATACCAGTAGTCGCGCACATAGAGCGGCGTGATGATCCCATAGAACGCGTTGCCGGAAGTCAACAGCCGACCGCCGCCGGCCGGGAGCGGGGTGGCGTCGATGCTCGCCAGCAGGTCCTCGATCCTCGCCTGCCCCTCAGCGACGGTGGAGCCGAGGAAGCACGAGTCGGTGCTGTCGATGCAGTCCTGGAGATAGGCATCGAGGGCCGTCTGGAAGCCGGCCGCCTGCTGGATCGCCAGGTCGCGGGAGGAGAGCGTCAGGTCGAGGGCGCCGTCGAGGACGAGGCGGCCGACCTTGTCGGGGAACAGGTTGGCATAGGTGGCGCCCAGCTTGGTGCCATAGGAGGCGCCGAGATAGTCGAGCGCCGGCTCCCCCAGCGCGGCGCGCAGGATGTCCATGTCGCGGGCGGCGTCCTCGGTGGAGATGTTGCGCGCGAGGTCGCCGGAGAGGCGGCTACAGCCCCGGCCGAACTCCCGGACCGTCGCCATGAACTCCGCGACCTCGGCGGGGGTGTCGGGGTCGGGGTCCTCGGCCAGATAGGCGTCGAGCTGGTCGTCACTCAGGCAGTCGACAGGGTCACTGTCACCGGTGCCCCGCGGGTCGAAGCCCACGATGTCGAAGTGCTCGAGCAGCGGGCGGCCGAACGTGCTGGACGCACCCTGGGCGTAGGAGGTGCCCGGGGCGCCCGGTCCACCCGGGTTGACCACCAGCGACCCGACGCGCGCCGATGGCACCGACGCGGGGACGCGCAGCAGCGCGAGCTCGATGGTCTCGCCGGCCGGGTCGTCATAGCTCAGCGGCACCGTGAGCCTGGCGCACTCGTCGTCGCCGCAGGAGGACCAGTCGAGGGTCTGGGAGTAGTAGGACGCCAACGCGGGGTCAGGCGGCTCGGTCACGGAAGCGTCAGGGCTGGGCGATCCCTCGCCCGTGGGAGGGGCCGCGCTCGACGACGGCGACTGCGTCGGGTCATCGTCGTCCTGGCCGACGAGGGCCACCGTGACGCCGGCCCCGACCAGGACACCGACAAGGCCCACGACGAGCCAGCCGACCAGCCACCGCTTCATCCCACACTCCTTCGCGGCACCCGCAGCGCCAGCATCATCGACTCCAGCGCCAGCAGGGGTGGCACGTTGAACTCCAGCATCTGCTCACGGGCGACGAAGATCGCGTCGATCCGGCGCAGGTGGCCTTCGGGGGTCGAGGCGCGAGCCAGCTCGGCGATCTCGCCCCGCATCTCCTCGTTGATGAGCCCACTGGGTGCTCCCATCGTCAGACTGATCGCGTCGCGATAGACCGAGGCGAGATCCATCAGGCCGCGGTCGATGACGTCGAGGTGGCGCCGCTTGGCCCTGGTCTTGTGGGCCTTCTGCATCGCGGCGAGGGCGGGCGCGTATTCGCGGGGTCGGCGGCCGCGCTCGACGACGCCGTAGGCAGCGTCGAGGTCGACCTTGTCACGGGCATCGAGGTCGTCGGTGATGGCCTGGGCCTCCTCCTGGGTGACCTCGTGGAAGTTGCTCGCAGCGTTGAGACAGGCGCCCAGGCTGGTCAGCCGAACGGGATAGGCGACCACGTCGCGGCGACGGTTGCGGGTGGCCTCGTCACGGGCGAGGGCCCGGGCACGGCCGATGTGGCCCTGGCTCGCGCGGGCGGCGTAGGAGGCGAGTGCCTCGGCCACGCCGTCGACGCGCATGAGGTAGGCGGTCACGTCGGCCGTCGTCGGTGTCGTCAGTCCGACGAACCGGCAGCGCGACCGGATGGTCGGGAGGACGTCTTCGACCGTGGGCGCACACAGCAGCCACACGGTGTGCTCGGTGGGTTCCTCGATGGCCTTGAGCAGGGCGTTGGCGGCCTGCTCGGTCAGCCGGTCGGAGTCCTCGATCACCATGACCTGGCGGGCGGCGCCGACCGGCGCCAGCGCCGCCCGGCGGACGAGGTCGCGGACCTCGTCGACACCGATGGACAGCTTGTCGGTGCGGACGACGGTCACGTCGGGGTGGGAACCCACGAGCGAGAGATGACAGTCCTGGCACTCGCCGCAGCCCCCATCGGGACACTGGAGCGCCGCGGCGAAGGCGAGCGCCGCGTTGGACCTCCCGGAGCCCGGAGGCCCGGTGAACAGCCAGGAGTGGGTCATGCCCCGGCCCGACACGGCCGCCCGGAGCGCCGCCACGACCGGGGCCTGACCCACCAGGGTGTCCCAGACGGTCACGGGCAGGACGGTCACGGGGCCACCTCCTCGGCTGTCGGGGTGGGCCGCGCCTGCGCGAGCAGCGGCTCGACCCGGGCCCGGACGGCGAGCTCGATCTGATCGGCGGGCTGGTGGGCGTCGAGGACGAGGTAGTGATCGGCGTCGGCGGCTGCCATCTCGAGGAACGCCTGGCGGACCCGCTCGTGGAACTCCACCGACTCGCCCTCGATGCGGTCGCGCTCGGTGAACCTGCCGAGGCCGTGCTCGGGCGCCAGGTCGAGGACGACGGTCAGGTGGGGCCGAAGGTCGTGGGTCGCCCATCGGGCGATCGCCTCGACCTCGGCGACCTCGAGCGCGCGGCCGGAGCCCTGGTAGGCGAGCGTGGAGTCGACGTAGCGGTCGGTGACGACCACCTCGCCGCGCTCGAGCGCCGGGAGGACGACCGTGTGGACGTGCTCGGCCTTGTCGGCGGCATAGAGGAGTGCCTCGGTGCGGTCGGCGAGCTCGCCGGTGGCGGGGTCGAGCACGATGCGACGCAGCTGGCGGCCAACCTCGGTGTCACCCGGCTCGAAGGTCGACAGCACGGGAAAGCCCTGCTCCTGCAGCCAGCCGACCAGGCGGCGCGACTGGGTCGACTTGCCGGTGCCCTCGCCACCCTCGAAGCAGACGAACACACCCGTGGTGGAGTAGCGAGCTCCCCCGCGGGTGACGGACTGGGCCGGGCCGCGCTCGTCGTTCAGGTCGATGCCTCTCCTGGTCTCACCCGGACCGGCCGGCCGGGGCGTCGGGGAAGACGCTACGAGGTCGGGCCGACAGCCGCCACCGGAGGGTCTTCTCGGGATCAGTCAACAGGGTCCAGACCACCGGATGACGGTTTGGTGACCAGAGTCCAGCGACTCTTCCTATCCACCCACGGAAATGATCCGATGGGACTAGGCCGGGGTTAGGTGGCCCTGGGTAGCGTGGTGAACGGCGTGGCGGGGAGGCCACGGCGCAAGGTCGGCTGGGGGACGACGGGCGAAGCAGGCCACTCGGGGGAGTGTGGACGCCCAGACGGAGAGCACTGGCATGGGGATGCCGCGGGGTCTGATGCTCCGCAGCGCCGGGATCGGCGTCGCGGCGGTGGTGCCCGCTGTCGCGCTGGCGGTCGGGTCCACCCAGCTCAGCTCCGCAAGCTATGTCATGCCGTCCACGGTGGGCACCCTCGCCGGCCCAACGCCACTGCCCACGATCCCCGCGACGGCGCCGCCGTCCGCCGCTCCTGCGCTGGAGCGTCCCATCGAGGTGCTGACCGCCCCCCGCAGCGCGGTCGCCGACGTCCACCGGGCCGACGCCGCCTATGCCCGATCGGCCGCGGGCACGACCGGCGGTGACATCCCCGCCGTCGCCGTCGCCGCCTATATGCGGGCCGCGACCGTGATCAATGCCGCCGACAAGAGCTGCCACCTCGACTGGGAGCTGCTGGCCGCGATCGGGCGGGTGGAGTCCAACCACGGCCGCTTCGCCGGCAGCACCCTGAACGACGAGGGCGTCGCGACGCCGCCGATCCTGGGCCTGCGTCTCGACGGGACCCACGGCACCACCCGCATCACCGACACCGACGCCGGTGAGTACGACGGCGACAAGCGCTTCGACCGAGCCGTCGGCCCGATGCAGTTCATCCCGTCCACGTGGAGCTATGTCGGGGTCGACGCGGACGGCGATGGCAAGCGCGACCCCCAGGACATCCAGGACGCGTCGCTGGGCGCCGCGGTCTATCTGTGCGTCGGCAAGGGCGACCTGTCGACCGTGGCCGGGCAGCGGGCGGCGGTCTATCGCTACAACCACAGCCAGCGCTACGTCGACCTGGTGCTGTCGATCGCTCGCGGCTATGCCTCCGGGTCGCTGTGGTCGGTGCCGGGCTCCGCCTCGCCGACGACGACGATCAGCTCGGTCACCGACCCCGGCACCACCACCGGCGGCCACACGCCTCCCCCGCAGGCCGAACCTGTCCTGGTCCAGCTGACCCAGGTGGTGGTCATGGAGCCGCTGCCACCCCTGCCGGAGCCCCCGGCCGACGTCCCGCCGCCCCCGGGCCACGTCCCCGGACCGACAGATCCC
>JAGQUE010000213.1 GCA_020438665.1 Nocardioidaceae bacterium
CCGACCTGAAGAGCTCCGCCCTGGCCCACCTGCCCTCCGGGAAGTTCACCGCCAACGCCGCCTAGCTGGTGCTGGCGGTCATCGCGTTCAACCTCACCCGAGCTGCCGCGACCATCACCGGCCCAACCCTGGCCAAGGCCACCACCGCGACGATCCGCCGCAAACTCATCGCCGTACCGGCCCGGATCGCTTCCTCGGCACGACGGATCACCATGCACCTCCCGGTCGAGTGGCCATGGCAAGAGGCATGGCGACAGCTCTTCGCTCACGGCCAAGACCCGCCGCCGATCGCGACCAACTGATCACCGCCGACACCGGCACTACCCAGGACCCAACGGAACGACCCGGCAGCAAGGCCGGTCACCCAACCACGCCCACACCCGCCGAAGCCGCCCTCATCGCTGCCGACCTACGCCAACCCGGCTCATCGGTGGATCGAGGCTTAGAGGTGCGGGCCGATGTCCAGCAGCCAGTTGGCCCACGTGAGCGCGGCCCCTGTGAGCGCCGCTCCGCCAATCGCGACGACGCAGCCGAGCTTCGCCTTCTGAGCGGTGTGCCAACTTCCCGAGCTGGAAGCGATCGCCCAGGTCGTTGCTGAGACGACCAGCATGAGCACCGCGACGATCAGTCCGTAGGTCAGGAGCGCGCCGACGATGGCGCGGAGCTCGCCTGATCCGCCGACGGCTCCGAAGTTCGGGCCGACGTCCGTGAAAGTCACCAGCATCAGGGTCATGACCATCAGGTGCGTTGACCGAAGCACCGGGGCTCTCCGTCCCCCGATCGCCTCCGCCCGCTCCCGTAGTCTGACGACGTGAGGATGGGGTCCTTGTTCATTCCCGAGCCCGAGCAGTGGGGGCTGCGCGGTGATCAGTACCTCTGGCAGGAACTTCGAGATGCTCTCGACGAGACGGTCCCGCCCACCGACGACGGCGTGGAGAACCTGCTCGTCACCCTCATCGAAGACCTGGCGGGTGTCGACATTCGCCGGGAAGCGCAGGAGTCCGTGTATCGCGAGCAGTTCGCGCACGGAGGCATGTCGAGCGGGCACATTCACGTACCGACCTGGAGAGATCGACTCGTCCCGCTATTGGTTGCGAGGACCGCCGGTAGCCGCCGTGCCTGAGCCGCGGGACCGGCAGGTCAGCGTGGATCTCCCGGCAACGAGAAGTCGCATCGCGAGGCTAAGCAGGTACGTCGAAAGCAGCCTCCTGTCGGATGGCCAGTTCATCTGTCCGAGCTACCAGCAGTGCCGCAATTCGCGGCACCAGGGCGATGCCTTCAGGGAAGGCATCATGAGTCACGTCGGCCGGCGGTTCGACATGACTATTGACGGAGCGCCCTTACGCATCGCGGTCGTGGGTCAAGAGTCCGGTCTCGCCAAGGGTCCATCGGCGGCCATGTACCTCAGCGGGGTCACCATGGAAACGCGGTATCAGCAGGTCCTGAACGGGTCGGGGTTGGCGCACCGCTACTACGCGCAGGACGGATACCCCGGACGCAATCCCCACATGAGAGGCACGACCACCGCGCTGAGGCTGCTCTTGGGAACCGGGCTCGGTACGGACTACGAGGGCGAGTTCGTGCTTCCCACGACGGGTCGACGCTTCCATCTCTTTGACGCGTTTGCCCTAGTGAACCGCCTGCTCTGCTCAGCTGGCCCGCCCGGAGGTAGCCAAGGGCGACCCACCGGCACCATGGCCCGCAACTGCGGCACCCACTTCTCCGCCACGCTGTCGATACTTGAGCCCACGATCGTGATCCTCCAGGGCACCAAGGTCGCCAAGTGGGCGACCGGGGTTCTGGCCCCAGAACGAGAGCACACGGAGCACCTGTACGAGGCCATCCTCGATGGGCGCCGGGTTGTCGTTTGCCGCTTCTCCCACCCGTCTGCTCACGGGAACATCAGGTGGGGCGATCGACCAAGTGCTCCATACGTCACAAAGGTCATCGCCCCAACGTTGCAAGCTGCGCTCCAACTCAATGGGCAGGCCTGACGCTGAACTTCAGCGCGACAACGCGTGGATCCTGACGGTCACGGCATCGGCCTGCGCGGACCTCGTGAACTGGAAGAAACCGCAGCGTTCGTCGGCCGGGTTCCACGCGATGCCCCTGCCGTGAGGGCGGACCAAGCGTCGTGGACCCAGAATGGCCATTGCGGGATCGTTGAGAAGCTCCCACAGACGCTCGCCGTCGCCGACTTCGTCCAGAGCAGCCGCCACGTGTTCACGACTCGACAAGTCGTGGACGTGCAGGGCGCTTATCAACCCATCGAGCAAAGTCTTCACAGCAGGGGCGATGCCGCGGCGACCCCAAACCGATCCAAGCTCGACCGTGATCCCAAACTCGCCCCCGTATGGAGGGGGTTGCTGCGCGACTAGGTGACAGGTTGGGTCACGCAGCCTGAGCGGCTGGTGCGGTCATCATGGTCTCGTACTCAACGGGGGTCAATCGGCCGAGGGCGTCTTGACGTCGGCGGCGGTGGCAGGTGCGTTCGACCCAGATCACGATGGCGATCCGCAGCTCCTCGCGGGTATCCCAGGAGCGCCGGTTGAGGACGTTCTACTGCAGCAGGCTGAAGAAGCGCTCCATGGCGGCGTTGTCACCGGCCGCGCCGATACGGCCCATCGATCCGATCAGGCCGTGCCCCTTCAGCGCCCGCTGGGCGGTGCGACGATCGATTGAATCGGGTCTGGCTGCCCCGGTCGGAGTGAACGATGCGGCCGGCCACCGCGTCGTGGACCCGAACCCACGGCTCGCCCATGTCGAACTCGAGGGCTCCGTGCCGCGAGACGGCAGTAGCCGGTCCGTGCCTGAATTGGTCGATCCCGGGCCGTAGCGGTCCGAACTGGTCTAGCCTTCCGGTGGCGGAGGGTGCCCACGTCGTCCCCACCACGATTGGGCCTGTGCTCACCTTCGCCGAATCCGGAGGAGTTCGAACGTGCCCACGCAACACCCCCGTCGCCCGCTTGCCGGCTCGCTCGTGCTAGCCCTGCTGGCGGCACTGTGCTCGGTCGTCGCCGTCGCGGCGCCTGCGAACGCCGCCGAGATCACCGTGTCGAAGTCGGCGCCCGAGAACGTGCTCGCCGGCGACGACGTCGAGTTCTCGCTCGCCGTGACGAACCCTGCCGGACCCTCGGCATCCCCCGAGTACAACGTGACCTTCCGCGACGTGCTGCCCCTCGGCGTCACCTACGTCGCGGGATCCACCTCGCCGGACACCTACGGCGAGCCCGACGTCCGCACGACCGCCGACGACCGTCAGGTGCTGATCTGGTCGAACATCAGCGACCTGCCGGTCGGCGCGACCGTCGAGCTGTCCTTCTCCGCCACCCCTGACCCGGTGGTCCACCCGGTCGGCTCCACCATCTCCAACGTCGGCGACGCCTATGCCAGCACCGATCCGCGCACGCTGGCGCGCTTCTCCGCCTCGGGCACCTACACCGGCGGCGCCACGGAGCAGGCCTCGTCGGCGCCGACCAGCACGAGCGTGTCGGCCATCGAGGTCACGAAGTCGGAGCCGAGCCCGGAGAACGAGCTGCTCCGCGGCGTCCATGCCCACAGCACGGTGTACACGCTCACCACCCGCAACACCACCGAGGACCCGACCACCGGCGTGACCCTCGCCGACCTGATCCCCGCCGGACTGGAGTTCCTCGGCTGCGGCACGACAGACAACAGCGCCGCACCCGAGTATTCCGGGGCGCCCGGGCTCGACGCCGTGCCGGACGTGACGACGGACTGCCCCGCTCCCACCTCGGTGACGACCGTCGTCGACCCGGCCGGCGTCCCCGCGGGCACCTACACCCGCGTGGAGTGGGCGCTGGGGACCCTCGCGGCCGGCGAGGCGGTCGAGGTCAGGTATCGCGCGGGGATCCCCCAGCGCGCCAACACCGCGACCTGGCCCGGCCCCACGCCCGGCGGCGCGGGCCTGGGCCAGACGGCCAACCTCGACAACAACACGGGTCCCAGCACGCGCGAAGGGGCGGGCGAGCTGTCGCTCACCAACCGCGCCACTGCGGCCGGTACCTACCAGGGCGCGCTGGCGCCGGGGGGATCGCGTGCGGTCTCCGACTCCGGACAGGTCACTGTCACTGCCGAGGACCTCGCCCTGCAGAAGTCGGTCTCTCCCGGGACGTTCACCGCCGGCGGCATCGCGACGTGGACGCTGACCGTCAGCACGGGCGAGTACGCCGACGCCGACGGCATCGTGCTGACCGACGTGCTGCCCGACGGCTTCTGCCCCCTGTCGAGCACCGAGAACTTCTCCCCGGCCGGCCTGCCGGCCTGCGACCCGGTCCCGGGGTCCGACCCGACCGGTGCCGACTTCGACAGCGTCACCCGGCAGGTCGACGGCACCTACGAGATCGTCTTCACCCAGCTCGCCCTCGAGGCATCCGACGTCGCCACGGTGACCTTCCAGGCGCGGATGCTCGGCGCCTACGGCCGGGGCGGCCAGGACCCGACGGTCTCGGGTGACGGCTACCGCAACGAGGTGTCGCTCGTCGGCACGACGACGCTGCTCGACGCGGTCGCCGGTCCCGCGCCGACCGGACCGGTCGAGGTCGCGGACGACTCCAGCGCCGGCCTCGGCTCCGACGCGCCGGCCCTGCAGAAGTCGATCCAGCCCGACGTGCCGGCCGCGCGTCCCTACGCCTGCAGCACCGACGCGGGCGACTACCGCGACGACCTCGACCCGACCGACCCGCTGGTGACCTTCGACGAGGGCGACCGGGTCTGCTTCGTCGTACGCGTCGACTTCTCCGACGACAACAGCACCCGCAACGCCGTCGTGACCGACTTCCTGCCCGCCGGGACGACCTACGAGCCCGGCTCGGCGACGCCCACCGGGGCCAACACCGTCGCGCTCGACCTGGCCGTGGCGGGCGACGTGCTCACCTGGGAGGTGGGCACCGACCGCGCCGGCGGCCGCTACGTGTCGCCCGGAGGTGTCTTCGAGGTACGGCTCTCCGCCATCGTCGGTGACCCGGCCGCCGGACCCGCGCCCGACCTGCTGGGCAACCTCGCGAAGCTGCAGTACGAGAACACCGACGGCGCCGTCTTCTCCCTGCGCGACCAAGTCGACCTGTCGCTCGCGGCGGCCCCGCCCGTCGAGGTCGAGAAGTCCGCCCGGCGCGTCGCCGGCACCGCGCCGGTCCCGACGCCGCTCCCAGAGAACGGGACGGTCCGAGGCGGTGACACGGTCGAGTACACGGTCACCGTCACCAACGCTGCCGTCGCCGCCGACCGCAACCTCCTCGACGTCGTCGGCCCCGACGTGTGGGACGTCCTCCCGGCCGGCATCACCTGCGACCAGGTGGCTGCCGTGTCCGACTCCGGGGTGTGCACCGACCCCGGGGACGCCGGCCACCCGACACCCCGGGCGGGGCTCACCGACCGCTCGGTCGTGCGCTGGGACCTGCCCGACACCGTGGTCCTACAAGCCGGGGACTCCGTCGACCTCACCTACGAGGTGGCCTACGACCCCGAGCTCAGCGTGTCCGCCGCCTTTGTCAACACCGCCGCGGTCTCGACGTACGACTCCCCGACCAACCAGGGGGGCGCGGCCGGTCACGCACCGGAGGACAACATCGACGGCGGCGTGACTGACACCGACTCCCCGCCGGCCGAGGACACCCACCGGCTCCTCGCCCCCGACGCCTCCGTCGAGAAGAACCTGACCACCGAGGTCGCCGAGGCCGGCAACAACGCGGGTGGCCAGGGGACCGTCGGCGAGCAGGTGACCTACACCTTCTCGGTCGTCGTGCCGCGAGGCACCACCGTCTACGCGGGACGGCTCACGGACACCCTGCCTTCCGGCGTGTCGCTCGTCCCGGGGTCCCCGTCCTGGACCTTCCAGCCCGACGCGGCCAGTGACACGACGGCTGCCCAGCCGGGCGGCTTCTCCCAGGCGGCCAACGGCGACCTGACCTTCCCGGCGACCTGGACCAACGACACGGCGACCGACCAGCGCTTCGCGGTCCAGCTCACCGTGCTGGTCTCCAACTCCGGCAACCACGGCGCGACGCGCACCAACACCGCCTCCTTCGCCTCCACGGCGGGCCCGGGTGGGGCCGCCTTGCCGGCCCGGACGGACACGGCCGTCTTCACCCTCGTCGCGCCCTCGCCGACCCTGACCAAGCAGGACGACGACGCCGACGACGTCGTCGTGGTCGGCCAGGAGATCACCTACACCCTCCCCGCGCGCAACGCTGCCGGTCGGCCGCCGCTCCACGACGCGTTCGTCGTCGACTGCCTCCCGTCGGGCCTCGAGCTGGTGGCAGGGTCGCCCACCCCGGGCGCCCGCGACGTCTCGGCCGGGACGGGGGCCAACGGCTGTCCTGCAGGCTCCACCCGCATCGAGTGGTCCTTGGGCGACCTCGGGCCCGGCGCCGTGGTCCCGCTGACCTACCGCGCCGTCGTCTCCGACACGGCCGGGGGTTCGCAGCAGTACACCAACACCGCCGAGCTCAGCGGCTCGACCATGGACGACGACAAGGTCGCCCGGGCCGATGCCGACCGACCCACCGAACGCACCTACAGCGTCCCGGCGTCGCGCACCCTCGCGGTGCAGCCCGCCGCGGTCGGCAAGGAGGTCGAGCAGCCGACCTACGCGATCGGCGAGACCGCCCGCTGGACGGTGCGGGTCACGCTGCCCTCGCAGGTCAACTTCTACGACGCGGCGGTGATCGACCAGGTCCCCGCGGGGATCGACGCCTCGACCATCGCCCTGGAGTCGGCGACCTGCGCCGAGGCGGACGCCGACCCGTGCACGCTGCCCGGCGCCCCGGCGCGTCTCGCCGACGCCGCAGGGCCCTCCGGCTCCACCCTGGCCGGGTGGTCGCTCGGTGACCTCCTGGCCTCGCCCGAGCAGCGGGTCGTGACCCTCGTCTACACCGCTGAGGTGGCCGACATCGTCGACAACTCCCGCGGTGACGCGCTGGTCAACAGTGCCACCCTGAAGTGGGAGCTGGCCGACGGCGCTCCGCCCACCTCGGCGGGCGAGACCTTCGGGGCCGAGGCGGCCCCGGACACCGCGACCCTGACCATCACCGAGCCGGTCGTCTCCCTCGACAAGCGGGTCTCCGACACGACCCCGGCTCCGGGCGAGACCTTCGGCTACACGCTCGACGTCAGCAACGGCGCCGCCGGGACCGGGACGAGCGACGCCCACGACCTGGTCGTGACCGACGACGTGCCGACCGGCGTCGTCGTCGATGCCGCCACCATCTCCGACGGCGGGGTCCTCACCGGTGCGGACGCCGCTCTCGGTGGCGGCACCATCACCTGGACGATCGAGGGTCCGCTGGCGCCCGGGGCGACGGTCAGCCTCACCTACGACGCGGTGCTCGCGACGCCGGCCGAAGCGGGCCCGCTCACCAACAGCGCCGACGTGACCGAGTACTTCTCGCTTCCCGACCAGGGTGGTCGCGAGTACGACGGGCCGCAGGACACCGCGACCGTGCGGGCCGCCCTGCCGCACGTGTCGGTGGAGAAGAGCGTGGTCGGCAGCACGATCGCCTACATCGGCGACCCGCTGCAGTGGCGGATCGTGGTCTCCAGCGACGGTGCCTCCACCGCCTACGGCGTCGACGTCGACGACATGCTGCCTCCCGGCTGGACCTACGACGCCGACACCGCCCGGGTGTCGGTCGCCGGTGGCGCGCCGGTCGCGGCCGAGCCGGCGGTGACGGGCGACCCGCAGGTCCTCACCTGGACCGACCTCGGCGACCTGCCGACCGGCACCACGCTCGTGCTGACCTTCAGTGCCACGCCCGGCGCCGACGTCGTCACCGACCCGGGCGTGGGCGCCGCCGTCGACCATGTCAACACGGCAGGCACCACGGCCGAGGACGCGGAGGGCGAGCAGCAGGACGCCGACGGCACCTCCTACGCCGGCCCGGACGACACCGCTGCCGCCCAGGTGCACTCCGCCGACCTGGCGATCGCGAAGGAGCACACCGGCACCCCGGTCGCCGGCGCGCCCCTCACCTGGACGGTGACGGTCACCAACGAGGGTCCTGACCCTGCCGTCGGTCCGTGGACCGTCGTCGACACCCTCCCGAGCGAGCTCGCCGACGCGCCGGTGACGGCGAGCGGGCCCGGCTGGACCTGCGGGCGCGTCGACCTCGAGATCACCTGCACGCGCCCCGCGGGCTCGCCGCTCGCGGTCGGCGCCGAGCTCGCCGTCATCACGGTCGTGGCCGGCCTCCCGGACGACCTCGCGGACGGAACCGTCCTGACCAACGGGGCCGCCGTCGACGGCCGGACCTACGACCCCGACCCCGCCAACGACTCCGACACCGACGACGCGACCGTGACCACGGCCGCCGACCTCGCGGTGGACAAGGCCGTGAGCGGCGAGGTCGTCGCCGGCCAGGACGCGACCTGGACGATCGGCCTCCGCAACCTCGGTCCGTCGGTGTCCCGTGCACCGATCGAGGTGACCGACACCCTTCCGCCCGGGAGCGTGCTTCGCTCGGCCACCGGCACCGGCTGGACCTGCGACGACGCCCCCGGCGGCGTCCTGACGTGCACGCTCTCCAGCGACCTCGCCGCCGGCGCCCCGGCGCCCGTGCTCACCGTCGTGGCCGGGATCCCCAGCTCTCAGACCGGCGACGTCGTCAACGGTGTCGAGATCACCGACACCACGACCACGGACCCCGAGCCCGCCAACGACGCCGACCAGGTGTCGACCACGCCGCGGACCGAGGCCGACCTCGGGATCGCCAAGACCAGCATCACCGAGGTCACCGCGGGCGAGGAGGCCGTCTACGAGCTGCGGGTCGTCAACGACGGTCCCTCCGACGCTGCCGGCGTCGTCGTGACCGACGACCTGCCCGCAGGCCTCAGCTATGTCGGCTTCACCTCTCAGCAGGGCGTCTGGTCCTGCGACGAGACCGGTGGCACCGTGACCTGCTCCCTCGCGGGCAGCCTGGCCGACGGCGACCAGGCCGTCGTGCGCGTGCGGGTCGCGGTCGACTCCTCGGTCACCGGCGCCGTGGTCAACGAGGCCACGGTCGACGCCGACACCGACGACCCCAACGAGGCCAACAACACCGACGACGACGACTCCTCCGTCGACGTCGAGGCCGATCTCGCGATCGACAAGTCGCACACCGGGCGGGTGCTCGCCGGTGGCCAGGTCAGCTACGTGCTGACGGTGTCGAACCTCGGTCCGTCCGACAGCCCGGGACCGATCGTCGTCACCGACACGCTGCCCGCCGGCCTCACCGCGAGCACGGCCGCGGGCCCGGGCTGGACCTGTGAGACGCCGTCGCCCACCACCGTGATCTGCACCCGGGCCTCCTCGCTCGCCGACGGCACGTCGGCGCCCGACATCACCGTGGTCGCCGACGTCGCCGCCGACGCCGGTCCCGCGACCCTGGTCAACCGGGCGACGGTCGACGGTCCCGCCGACCCCAACCCCGACAACGACACGGATGCGGACCCGACGACGATCGAGGACGAGGCGGACATCAGCATCACCAAGACCGCCACGGACACCACGCCCGTCGCCGGGGCGGAGACGACCTTCGAGCTCCTGGTCTCCAACGCCGGACCCTCCGACGCCGACACCGTGACGGTCACCGACACGATGCCGGCTGGCCTCGAGGTCGTGTCCGCGGTCGGAGCCGGCTGGACGTGCGAGACCACGGCGGCCGACCTGTCCTGCAGCCGGCCCACCGTCGCTGCCCTCACCGACGCGCCGGTCATCACCGTGACCGTGAGCATCGACAGCAGCCTCCCGTCCGGGACGGAGCTGACCAACGTCGCGACCACCGCGACGGCCACGAACGGCGACGACCCGGCGGACAACCAGGACGACGCCGACCTGACGCTCGAGACGGCGACGGACCTCGCGATCGAGAAGTCCCACACGGGCCGTGTCGTCGCGGGCGAGCCGGTCACCTTCGAACTCGACGTGCGCAACCAGGGCCCCTCGGACGTCACCGGGACCGTGACGGTGGTCGACGACCTGCCCGACGGCCTGGGATACCTGGGAGTCGCCGGCGGTCAGTGGTCCTGCGAGGCGGACGGCCAGCAGGTCACCTGCGAGCACCCCGGCCCGCTGGCGGCCGGCACCGCGCTGGCGACCCTGGAGCTGTCGGTCTTCGTGGCCCCCGACGCGACAGGCGACCTCCGCAACGTGGCCGCGGTCGACCCCCGCGGCGACGACACCGACCCCGGCAACGACGTCGACGACGACGTCGTCACCCCGCTCGCCGAGGCCGACCTGTTGATCGTCAAGTCCCACACGGGGCCGGTGCGCGTCGGCGACGAGCTGGACTTCACGCTGGCGGTCCGCAACGACGGACCCTCGACCGCCCGCGACGTGATGGTCGTCGACACGCTGCCCGAGGGCCTGACCCCGGTCTCCGCGACCGGTGACGACTGGACCTGTGACGAGGACGGGCAGGAGCTGACATGCGTGCTGGGCAGCCCCCTCGCCCCTGACACCGACGCGCCGCCGATCACCGTCACGGTGCTGGTCGAGCCGGCGGCGTACCCGACCGTCACCAACCTCGCCGAGGTCGGCTCGGAGGCGACCGATCCCGAGCCGGCGGACAACACCGACGAGGACGAGGTGACGGTGCCACCGTTGGTGAACCTGACCCTCGACAAGGTCCACGAGGGCCGCTTCGTGGTGGGGGAGCAGGCGCGATACGTCCTGACCGTCTCCAACGAGGGCCCCACCGAGGACCCGGGGCCGATCACGCTCACCGACGTCCTGCCCGACGGCCTCACGCTGTCCGGCGTGACCAGCGACGACTGGGCCTGCGAGGGAACCACCAGCGTCACGTGCGAGTACGCCGCCGCCCTGCCGGCCGGGGGCAGCACCCAGCTCGTGATGGTCGTGGACGTCGGGCCGGAGGCCTACCCCGAGGTGGTCAACACCGCCACGGTGTCGACGCCCACCGAGGAGTCCGACGTCACCGACAACAGCGACGACGACGCCGCGGCCGTGACGCCGACGTCGGTGCTGACCATCGACAAGAGGGTGCGCTCGTCCGCCGACGGCAGAGTGGTCTACGCGATCACCGTCGCCAACGAGGGTCCCAGCGACACCGTGCATCCCCTGGTGGTGGTCGACGACCTGCCGGCCGAGCTCCGCCTGGTGTCGGCCGAGGGTCGCGGCTGGCGGTGCAGCACCCAGCGCGACGTCGCCCGGTGCACCTTCCCGGCCTCCCTGCCCGCGGGCGAGGAGACCATGCTGGTGGTCGTCGCCGAGGTCCGCGAGTCGGTGACCGCCGGGACCGAGGTGGTCAACGTGGCGGTGCTCGACGACGGGCCCGGGGTCGACCCGAGCGACGGAGCGGTCCTCGTCCTGGGCGAGGAGGACCTCGCGCCCGGCGCGGCCGACGACGGTGTCCTGCCCGACACCGGAGGCCCCTCGGCCTGGTGGTGGCTGCTGGCGCTGCTGCTGCTGACCGGTGGTACGGCGCTGCTGCGGTCGGGTCGTCGCCGGGCATGACCCGGCGACGGGCCGGCTGGGCGCTGGTCGCGGCGGGCCTGCTCGTGGTGGGCTGGCTGGTCTGGGAGCTGGTCGGCACCACCGTGGTGGCCCAGCACCGGCAGGAGGGGCTGGTGGCCGACCTGACCGAGCGGTTCGACCGCGGCCCGGCGGCCGGTGACCGGTCGTTGCCGCACGGCGCCTTCGCCGTCGCCCGGCTGCCGGACTCGATCGGTGGTGACACGGTGCCGGTGGTCGAGGGCGACGACGACGACGCTCTCGCGTGGGGCCTCGGGCACGTCACGGACACCGAGCTCCCGGGCGAGGGCGGGAACGTCGTCCTCGGCGGCCACCGCATCACCCACGGTGAGCCGCTGCGCGACCTCACCGAGATCCGGCCCGGCGACCAGATCGTCCTGCGCACGGCGACCGAGCGCTACACCTACGAGGTCCCCGAGGGTGCGACGGTCCGGCGGGTGCCCTTCACGGATGCGTCCGTGCTCGACGACCGGGCCGGCGACCCAGGGCTGCCTCGGCGCGGCGAGCTGCTGACGCTGGTGACGTGCGCCGAGCTGTTCCACACCGACGACCGGCTGGTGGTCAGCGCCGTCCGGGTCCGATGACATGCGTGCGTGGACGCGGGGCAGACGGTCGGCCTCCTCGAGGGACCATGTCGCGGATCGGCCGCGGCCCAGCTCCGCGAGCAGGAACGCCGTGACGGCGTGCCTGACGATGGCCTGGCTCGCTCGCGGTCTCAGGCGGGGCCGTCGCAGAAGCCAGTCGGGACGAGTCGGACGATCCGCCTCATGCTCTCGCACCCCCCCGAGAACACGAAGTGACGACGTGCCCCCCCCCCGGCGCTTGACGAGCAGGTACAGGCCATCCGCGCCAGACTCAACTGACGCTAGGTGTCGACGCAGTCACATCTGTCACTCTGGCAACGCCTCACCGTGTCGCTGAACTGCTGGCAGGGCCCGCGCATAGACTCGAGTCATGCTGTCACCCGTGGTCCAGGATCCCGATTTCGGGCGAATGCCCGCGTGGCCGTTGGATGGACATTGGATGTCCGAGCACAGCTGATGTGAACGGACAGGAAATGCCTGTAGGACGACGGTGAATGGGTGCCGATTTCTTCGTGCACCTTGAGCTGCTGTCGGAACGCGGACCACCAATGCGCCGGCGTGGATCCTGGGGGTAGATCGACCAACCGGGCTGAAGCGAGGAGTTGGCCGCCGAGCGGGGGCACGTCCTGCGGTTCGATGCTGGTGTATCGAACATGGTGAAGGTCATCGCGGCTCGCGACCCTGCGGCAGATTAGGCCTTGGTGGGCGAGGTGGGTGAAGCAGCCGCTTCCCAGGTTGTAGAGGAGCACGTCCTCGAGGTCGGCAAAGCTCTGATCTGGTGTGGCGTACTCGGCGTAGAGGACGCCGGCTTGGCCTTCCCTCATGGAACGCAGCACCGTGCGGAGGTCGCGCCGATACTCACGTAGCCAGCCTTTCGGTTCGAAAGGTAACCGCACGAGGCTCCAGGCCTCCACGTGGGTGTCCGAGCCGTCCACCGCGAACGGGCGAGCGTGCTCCATGCGGTCAGGATGCCACGCGGCATCCCCCCCAGACCTCTGGCGCCCCGAGCGCCTATCAGCATCTCGATGGCAGTTGGCAGGCCAGCGCAATCTAGCCGAGCCGACGGACGGTCATGACCTCGCCCGAGAACTCGCCGATGGTCCCGTAGCGCACGACGTCACCCGTCCGAGGTGCATGGAGGATCCGGTCACCGCCGACGTAGATCGCGACGTGGTGCGGACCGCCGGCGCCGGGGTAGCTGAAGAAGATCAGGTCGCCGGGCTTCTTCTCGCCGAAGGGGATGCCCGTGCCGGCGTGGATCTGGTCGCCGGAGTAGTGCGGGAGTCGGATGCGTCCGCCGGATGCCTGGTAGGCCGCGTACAGGACGAGACCGGAGCAGTCGAAGCCGCCGCCTGTGGGCCCCTCGAAGTTGCCGCCGCCCCAGACGTAGGGCTTGCCTAGCTGGGACGCGGCGGCCTTGATGAAGTCTCCCGCGAATCCGGGCGGAAGGTTCATCGGCACCTCGCCCGCAGGTTGGGCACAAGCGAGCTCGCTCGTGAGCGATACCCCGCTCAGCGTCGCCAGGACTTGCTCCGCGATGGGCTGGTTGACGGCGTACCGGTCGGGATAGGCCGAGACCTGCACGGCCTGGGCCGCAGCGCCGGGGACCATCGATGCCCATCCGTCGATGTCGAGCAGGCCCCGTGGCGAGCCGTGGTTCGGGCCGCTGGGTCCGCCGTAGAAGGCGCGGGATGACCACACCGGGTCCATCAGGTTCTCGACAGTGCCCCAGCCGGCGGCGGGACGCTGCTGGAATAGGCCGACGGAGTCGTGGTCGCTGCCGTCACCGTCGTTCGGGATGTTGCCGGAGTGGGGGTAGGCGCCGATGTTCGACAGGACCCGCAGCGACGACTCGGTCAGCGCGGTCATGATCGCGATCATCTGGCCACGGGCCGGGATGTTCTCGCTCTGGCCGGTGGCGATGATCGCGGCGGCGCGGGTGAGCTGCTGCTGGTTGAGGGTGACGGTCTCGCCGTTGGTGTTCGTCGCGCTGAGGCTGTCCGGCACCGGGCCGCTGACGCCGAGGCTCTCGGTCGCCTGACCGTCCCACATGCAGCTGCCCGATCCGGCCGCCGCGGGGCTGATCAGCGTCGCGACGCCGAGGACACCTGCGCCGGGTGCGAGGAGTACGGACGTACGCAGTCTCCCAATACTTGAGCCACGTCGAACAGGGCAACCCACACGCGGTCGCGTACGTGCCCATGGCTTTCGCATGGCGAGTAACCGGGGACGCGTTCTCGACCATTGGATCGGTGCGCCTTGTCCCCTGAACAACCACAAACCACTCGTGATAGGTCACACATTCCTAACTCCCTGCCGCGCCGCGTCGACGGACGGCGGCGAGCCCAATTGCTAGGCCACGGTGAGGGCGACTCCGAGTACCAAGCCCCCAGCGCGCAGGCCGCCTATGCGCGCAGCACCGTCCTGGGGTTAGACCTCTCGGCCGGGCGCACGCTACTGCTGATATGCAGCCGTGATTCTGGTCAAGGCGGCGTCCAAGGCGTCGTTGTAGCTCATCGCATCTACTTCGTACAACGAGGGCCGGCCGCCCGCGACTGTAGCCCCGCCTCGGGCAGCCTTGCGCAGCCACTCCTCGGCGGTCTCGCGCAGTTGAACGACGGGCACGATGTCGTTGACGAGCCCGACTTCCTTGGCGCGTTCGGCGGTGAAGGGCTCGCCAGGCACGATGTTCTCCATCGCAGCCCGTACTCCCAGGCGCTTGACTAGCGGCACCTGCGCGACGATGGGCCAAACCCCAACGCTCACCTCATAGGACCCGATCTTGGCGTCCGGAACGGAGACGACGTAATCCGCGGCGGCAACGAAGCCAGCGCCCCCCGCCAACGCGTCGCCATTAACGGCCGCTACGACAGGCTTGGGGAGAGCCGGGAGTAGCTTGAGAATGGAAATGAGGCCTTCGTAGAACGGGACCGGATCCGCGCCTGCCTTGATGGCCGGAACATCCAGGCCCCCGCAGAACGCGTCGTCACCGGAGCCAATGAGAACGATTCCCGCGACGGTGGTGTCAGCTGCCGCATCGCGGATGCCTTGCTCAATATTGCCGAGTACTTCGGGGTTCAGCAGGTTTCGACCTGGGCCCGCGATCTCCACAGTAGCGATTCGCACTTCATCAGTCATGCCTAGGCTCCCAACATCGGCTATCGTATCCCGTATACGGAACACAGTAGTGGCTATGTCAAGCCTGGTTTAGCAAGACAGAGGCGCTCTATGGCTGGGCTAGCCTTTCACACTGACGGCGCGACGTACTGGAGCGACGCTACGGCTCCGCAGGCTCGGAAGAGGAGCATGAAGGAACAGTTGGGCATGCGGCTGCGCGCAATTCGCATGGAGCAAGGCCTCACTCTCAGGGCGCTAGCTGCCCGAGCCGACATCTCCCCGAGCATGTTGTCGCAGGTCGAGACCGGCAAGATTCATCCTTCGGTGACCACCCTGTACTCGCTAGTGTCCCTACTCGGAGTCTCGCTGGACAAACTTCTCGAACTGACGCCGACTGAGAACGCTCAAGAGCCTGCACGAGCCGCCGACGTCGTTGAAGTCCAGCGGCGGGACGATCGAGACACGATCGAGATGGAGAACGGCGTCGTCTGGGAGAGGCTCGCAACCGCCGGCGAAGGTGGAGTAGACCCGTTGTTGGTGACATACCTACCCGGCGCCTCGGGGTCAGTTGAAGGCAAGCTGGTGGGCCATCGCGGCACTGAGTTTGGCTTCGTTCTCGAAGGCGAATTGACGCTGCTGTTCGATCGCGAAACTTGGACGCTGCGGCCAGGGGACTCGGTTTCCTTCGATTCGCGGCGCCCACACCTATATCGCAACGACACTCACGTCCCGGTTCGTGGGCTGTGGTTCGTCGTGGGTCGTGACGAAGACATGGAGGCGCCCAGTACCGAGGCGCCCGTCACGCGCGGGACCAACCGGTTCCGGTCTGCGGCGGACGCCCAGGATACGGCCGACCGGCTGCCGCCGGCCTGATGCCGCGTCTCATGGGGGACGGCCACGGGCCCGCCGCCAGCGCTCCCATAGCCGCACAGCATCGAACTAGGGACGGTTACCGACGCCCGTCACGTGCAGCGGCGAATGAGTTCAACGACCTTTTCCGTTAGTACGCTGGTGGGATCTGCGAAGGTCGCGTAGACGGTCAGGTGGGTCTCGCCTGGAATCGGCAGGAAATGAGCTGTATTTCCAGCTTCCTGCCACGCTTCCGCGAACGCGCGAGACTGTCGGTGGAACTCACTTGACTCCTTGCCACCGAGTGCTACCAGCATCTCTACCCCCGTGGCGCGCACGTGGCGCTGCGGCGACTGTCGATAAACGGTCTCAGCATCGAGCATCAGTTTTGGCGCCAGCCAGCTGTAGCGAAAGATGTCAAGGTCGAACAGGCCGCTGAGCGGGAGTCCGGCCTTGAGAGTGTCGGGAGGCAAGTCATATTCACCCTCCCAGTCCGTGAGCGCCAGCATGCCGACCAGATGGCCACCAGCGGAGTGCCCAGCGGCCACCAACGCGTCCGGGTTGCCGCCGTAGGTCGCAATGTTTCGATGGACCCAAGCGATCGCCGACCGCGCTTGGCGCACAATTTCGCCGACCGAGACCTGGGGAGCCAGTGCGTAGTTGACGATGACTGTGGTGATTCCGCGCTTGACCGGACCGCGGGCGCACAGGGCGTGGTTGGGGCCACTGATCGGCAGCGACCACCACCCCCCGTGGAAGAAGACGAGCACCGGCGCGTTCGGCTGGTCCGCGGTGAATATGTCCAGATACTCGGAACGAGTCGGCCCGTACGGAACATCGAGGTGTGCGCGATACGTCGAACGGGTCTCCGCGCTGAGTGCGAAATGGGATGCGAGCAGGCGGTCCGAGTCGTCGCCGGCATTAAGTACGTCGTACTGGGCATCGATTTCTTCTTGCGACTCAAAGTCCGCGTAAAGCGTCATCGTGTGCCCATCGCTTTTATCGTTTCCCTAACCTGTACGAAGTTGGAAACAGCCGAAAATTGGTTCGGTCAGCGATGATTCCCCACAATCCCTTGGGGATCACAATGGCGAACAGGACTGCTAGCAGTCCCAGAATCATGAGGTACCACGTCCCGAGATCGGCAAGGAATTGCTGGAGCGCGAAGAACACCAGGGCTCCTACGATTGGGCCCTCCAGGTGTCCGATGCCACCAATGATAACAATGACGATCATGTAGGCGGACCACTGAACGCTGAAAATGGCGTCCGGCTGGACGCGGATCGCGTCGACGGCAAGAACTGCTCCGGCAGCACCGCAACCAGCTGCTGAGACCAAGTACACGATGCGTTTTACTCGTGTCACGTTTACACCACCGGCGCGCGCTGCCACTTCGTCATCGCGAATGGCCTTGAGAGAGAGACCAATGCGACTGCGTAGAAGAGCGAAACACGTGAGGACTGTGATCGCGGCCAGGCCAAGCGCGATCCAATAGACGGCAGCCGCGCGCATGGTCGGATCTATCCCGATCAGGCCACTGAGCGACTTCCCGTCACCGCCGCCCACGCTGTCGACCTGAATGACGACGAGGCGGTAGACCTCAGCAATCACCCAAGTGCCCACCGCGAAGTAGTCGCCCCTCAGTCGAAAGGCGAGCAGGGACGTTGGGATGGACAGCAGCGATGCGGTTACGACTGCGAACAGGATCGCCAGGAAAGGACTGATCCCCTGGCCGTCCAAAACGACGACGGTGTATGCGCCGATGCCGATATAGGCCTGTTGGCCGATGGACACTAGGCCGCCGAACCCGGCTAGCAGATTCCACATGCTCGCTAGCGCGATAAGAATAAACAAGCGGATCAAGACGCTCGTTGTAGATTGGAAGACAATAAAGGGTAAGAAGACAAGTACGATGAGGGCCATTACAGCCATCGCGGTGCCGATCCTGATCCCAGAGCCGGATCTGCTCACCGTGATGTCTTGGTGATTAGGCAAGGTACCGGTGGCCATCAGACGCTCCTTGCTGGAATGAGTCCCTGGGGGCGGAAGGCAAGCACGGCCAAGAAGACGAGGTGGCCGGCGAGGATGGCTTGTGCCGGGTCGTAATACGCAACCGCGCTCTGAGTCAACCCGAGGATGAGCCCGCCGAGGAGCGTGCCCCACAGGGAGCCCAAGCCACCGATGACGACCGCCTCGAAGGCAAAGATGAGGATCAGTGTTCCAGCCGTCGGACTGAACGATGATCTGGCCCCGAGAAGGATGCCGGCAAGCGCTAGCGTGCTGAACGCGATGGCGGTCGCGATTGCGTAGATGTGTCGGGCGTTCGCGCCGGTGAGTGCAGCGGTTTCAACGTCGTCGGAAGCGGCGCGCATCATTCGACCCGTCCGCGTCCGCGAAAGAAAGACTTGCATACCACCGATGACTGAAATCGCGGTACCTAGCCCCAAGATCCCTACGAGGGGAAGGTCGATCCCAGCTCCCAAGTTGATGGAGGCCGTTGCCAAGTTGCCAACATCGAGGGAACGCACGTCTGCCGAAAACTGCTCAATCAACGCGTTCTGAATGACGATCGACAGCCCGAAGGTGGCGACGAGCGTCGCGATTGGGCCGGCATTGAGACTTGGGGTGATGAGCAAGCGCTGCATGATGTAGCCGAGCAGCCCGAAAGCCGGGGCGATCACGACGAGAGCCCAGATGGGCAGGCGTGTATGTGTCAGCGCGATCATCGCGATGAAGGCGGCCAGGACCGCAAGGTCGCCGTGGGCGAGGTTCACGATGCGCATGACGCCGAACATGATCGATAGCCCGGACGCGAAGAGGGCGAAGACACCCCCGAGAAGGATGCCTTGCAAGAGCGCGTTGAGAAGGTCCATGAGCTAGTGGCCTCCTTCCGTGATGCCGAAGTAGGCCGATTCGATGTCGGCTCGTTTGAGATCTGTGGGTTTGCCCGCCAGCATGGTTCGCCCCTCGAGGAGGCAGACGACTTCGTCAGCGATTCCCAACGCTTGGGAAACGTCTTGCTCGACGAAAAGGATCGCGCATCCGCTAGCGACGATCTGCTGGAATGTTCCGTAGATTTGCTTCACAACTTTTGGTGCGAGCCCGAGAGACAACTCGTCTATCAGCAGGATGTCTGGGTTGCTCATCAGGGCGCGGCCGATCGCCACAGCCTGCTGCTCGCCGCCTGAGAGGAGTCGCGACTTCTGGTTTCGCCTGTCGGGCATCCAGTCGAACAGGTCGTAGACCTTGTCGAGGCTCCAGGGGCCTGGACGCTTGCGATATGCGCCGGCCAGCAGATTGTCCTCAAGCGTCAGCGACCGAAAGAGTCGGCGGCCCTCAGGTACCAGGGCAACACCGCTCATGAGGCGTTGGTGCGCTCGTAGGTGTGTGACGTCGAGTCCACTGACCTCGATGCGTCCGGCGCTCACGGGGATTGAGCCTGCGACCGCTCGCATGAGCGTCGACTTTCCGGCGCCATTTGCGCCGATTACCGAGACGACCTCGCCCTTCTCCACGGTAATGCTGAAACCAGTGACCGCGCGGAGCAGTCCATGGTGCACGTCAAGGTCAGCTATGCGAAGGAGGGTCACCGGAGATCCTGCTCAAGCACTACCGCATGACCGAGATAGAGGTCTCGGACATTGGCATCGTTCAGTACGTCGTGGGGATCCCCGTCTGCAACCAGGCGACCGCCGGCCAAACAGACGAGCCGCTCCACGCTGGCCAAGAGCGCGTGCACGACGTGCTCAATCCAGACGATGGTGAGTCCATCGGCCTTCAACTTGTTCACCAGATCCACTAAGAGCGCAACCTCGGGATCGGTAAGACCACCTCCCACCTCGTCGAGCAGCAGCAGTTGAGGATCGCTTCCCAAGGCGCGGGCGACCTCGAGGCGCTTGCGGTCGAGGAGCCCGAGCGCCCCAGCCGGTCGGTTCGCGAGATCACCGAGGCCACACCGCTCCAGCGAGGAAGCAGCCAGACGGTTTGCCGCGTCCTTCCGTAGCCCGGCGGCAGCCGTTGCGAACAGCAAGACGTTTTCGAAGACCGTCAGTCCTTCGAAGGGTCGAGGGATCTGAAAGGTCCGTCCGACCCCGTGGGCGGCACGAACGTCGGCGCGCTGCCGAGTGACGTCCGCCCCATCCAGCAGGACCGTTCCTTGATCTGGGTTGAGATCTCCGGAGATCATCGCGAAGAGGCTGCTCTTGCCCGCGCCGTTCGGGCCGACGATCCCTAGGGCTTGATTGGAGGGAACCGTCAGGTCGAGCCCGTCGGCAACGATCACGTTGCCGAAGCGCTTGGACAGGTTGCGCAGCTCCAATCGCGGCGTGGTCACGACCGGAGAGGCTGGAGATCGCCGCCGAGCGGGAAGTCGCCGTTAGTGGAGTTGTCCACCACCGTCACTTCGTAGGGGAACTTCTTGCCGGGCCGCCACTGTCCCCCAACACACTTGATGACTGCGATGCCCTTTTCCGGACCGCTGGTGAAGTCGAGTGGACCGCTGATGCCTTCATAGCGCATGGTCTTGAGCTTGTCCGCCACGTCCTCCTTGTCCTTCGGATCGTCGGCCGCCTTGAAGGCCTCGACGGCGACCTCGAACAGGGAGTAGAGGGAACCGAGCGCCTGGGTCCACTGCTGCCCAGTCTGCGCCGTGTAGTTGGCGGCAAGGTCCGCGGCGGTCGTGCCGTCAAGGCTCGAGGTGTACGGAAGGGTGTCGGTCCACCACACACAGACCGCCAGGTTCTCGGCCAGCCGGCCGAGCGACTCGGCCTCGGACGGGAACAGCATCGACTTGGCGACGGTTGCGAACCGCGGCTGATAGTTGAGCGATGCCGCCTGCTTCCAGAACGTCTGCCAGTCCGGCGGGATCGGGATGGCGTTGAGGAACTGGGCGTCCTCGGACTTGAAACGGTTGATCATGGCTGCATAGTCGGCCGTCCCGTTCTGATAATCACCGCCGTCGATCAGGGCATACCCTTGCTCCTTGAAGAACGGGCCGACGCCATCTCGGAACGCGTTGCCGTCGGTGTCGTTGGGCCACACAGAGGCGATCTTCTTGGGACCGCCTTCGAGCTTGTTCATCATGGCGACGTAGGACTCGGCGAACTCGAACATGCCGGAGTAGAAGTTGGTGCCGTACTTGAACCCCTCCCCGCCGGGCTCGCCGCCGCGCCCGTAGTACCAGGACTGCCACGGGACGATGGTGGTTGTGTTGGGGATGCCGTCGATCTCGCACTGATCTGCGACCGGGTTGGCGGTGTCTGGCGTGCTTGATGCGACGATCATGTCGACGCCATCGCGGGTGATCAGTTCCTTTGTTACTTCCGTCGCCCGGGTAGGACTGGACTGCGAGTCCTTGACGACGATCTCGACCTTGCGGTTCTTGCCACCGGCCTTGAATCCATTGCGCAGGGCGTCCTGCACCGCCTTGACGACGTAGTTGTCGGAGGCGGCGAAGCTCGACAGGGCTCCGGTCTGCGGGCTGACCAGGCCAATCTTGAGGACGGCGCTCGTGGAAGTCTCTGTTCCCCTCACCGAGCATGAGCTCAAGAGTGTGGGGGACCCGACGGCTGCGGCCCCGACCCCGAGGGCACCCAGGAAGGACCGTCGGCCAAGCCTGGTGTTGCTGATGTCTCCGGACACAGGGAAACCCTTTCGATCGTTGGCTCGCAGCCCACGAGCCTCCTGCTGAATGTCGCATACCGTATGCGAAATGTTTCCCGGCGTACAGTCCTTCTGTACGTTTTTTCAAGAGCCAACGCGGGCGTAGTCCCCCACCCACGGTCGGGCACGTTCGTAGGCGGCGCTGAAGGTCAAGACGTCTAGATCGCCCATCTGTCGTCCGATCAGCTGCATGCCGACTGGCAGACCCTCGAGGAGACCCGCAGGTACCGACGCCGCTGGATGGCCGGTGAAGTTGAAGGGAAAAGTTAGAGCCCAGCCGATCATCGGATCGACGGCCTCCCCGTTGAGCTGCGTGGGACCGGTCGTTTCCCCGTGGTTAGCGTTGACGACTGGCAACCCGCCCACCGTGGGGGTCACGAGAAGGTCGAAGGAATTGATCGCCGATGTCAGGGTCTCGTAGACCTCGGTGCGGAGTACATCGTCGATCCTGACCTGACGGGCGGTCATGGTGCGGGCGTGCTCGACCTGTTCGGCCAAGGCGGGCGGAAAGTGTGCAGCGAGGTCTGCGAGCAAGTTGATCCCTTGGGCCTGCATCCCTTCCAAGGAAGCCAACGTGACTTGCATCATCGACCGATGCCACAGGGCGGCCAACTCCTCGTGGTCGGCTGGAAGCGACACCTCCGCCTCTACCACCTGGGCGCCGCATTCCTCGAAACCAGTGAGTGCATGCTCCACCGCGTCTGCGACCGCCGGGTCGACAGGGAACGCGCCGAGATCGGGTGAGTAGCCCAGTCGGCGTCCTGCAATCGACCCCTCCAAGGCGGCTCGATAGTCGATCCGTCCGTCCAGACAGTGCGGCGCGCGATAGTCGGGTCCAGCCAGCGCGGTCATTGCCAACGCCGCGTCGGCCACTGTGCGGGTAATAGGCCCTTCGGTAATGAACGGGGCTGCTGTCATGAAACCGAGGGGGCGGATGATGGAGGGAACGCGGCCGGCGCTCGGCTTAAACCCATACGTGGAAGTCCAAGCCGCGGGTATCCGAATGGACCCGCCTGCGTCGGTGCCCTCCGCGATGGGAACAAAGCCGGCAGCGACGGCCGCTGCAGCCCCACCCGACGAGCCGCCCGGATTGCGGCTCAGGTCGAACGGGTTGCAGGTCGGCCCAAAGAGTGGATTGTCGGTAACGCCGCGGGCGCCGAACACAGGAGAGTTTGTCTTGCCGAGCACAATCGCGCCCGCCGACTCCATACGTTCGACGAAAAGGCAACTGTGCTGCGCGATGTTGCCCGCAAGCGCGCGCACGCCACCCAGGGTGGAAGGCCACCCCGGCTTGAAGTCGAACAGATCCTTCATGAGAACCGGAAGACCTGCCAATGGGCCAGCTCTACCCTCCGCCAGCGCACGTTCTGCGGCCCGTGCTGCCGCCCGCGCGTCGTCAACGCCCAAGTGAACCACCGCATTGATCGCTGGGTTTCGTTGTTCAACACGGGCGATGGCGGCGTCGATGAGATCGACGGGAGACAGCTGCTTGGACCGGAGAGCGCTGACCAGATCCGTCGCACTCATCCACGCATACTCCGATGGGTCCATGGGTCACATCCTTAGAACGCGAGCGGCAAGTGTCCGCTCAATAGAGATCGAAGTACTCGAACTGCTCCCAATCGCTGACCTGGTGCGGTTCGGTCGTGCGCCCCAGTTCGGAAGCTGCAAATCGCGCCGCCTCGCTGCGCTTGTGCGCGGCATAAAAGGTGACGAAGTCCTCGCCCATGGTCGCGCACGGGAGTCCGACTCACGCCGAGTTGGTCGGCAAGCGTGTCGAGGATCAGCCGGTCGCCTGGCACCAACTCACCGTCCATCATGGCGTCGATGATCTTGCCGCGCACCTCAGAGGTGAGGCCCCTGGGATCCCTCTCGATGCGTGCAACCTTCACCGGTCAAGCCGCCTTTCGCTCCCCATCGTTGGAGCATCCGTTGCCCACCCTCGGTCGAACACGGTATCCGACGCGTCACCTACAGCATCAATACGACCTACAGCCTGACTACCGCTCCTCACCGATTGCATTTCGCATACGGCATACGATACCGTCGCAGCCCATCACGCGGGCCGCTCCAGGCCCCAGCGCGCCGAGTCAGCGCACGACGAGCGACATGCATAGAAGGGGCCGTCCCATGGTCGACAGCAATCTCCCGCCCGACATCCCAAGCCTCCTCAAGGGCATCGAGGAGCTGCGTCCACTGCTCGAGAAGAACGCGGCCCAGGGCGAGACTGATCGCCGCGTTGCCCAGGAATCTATCGACGCGTTGGAGGCCATCGGTGCCTTCCGAGTGACGCAGCCCGCGAAGTACGGCGGCTACCAGGGCGACTCCCGCGCCCAGATCGATGTGGGCGCAGCTGTCGGCCGTGCCGACGGGGGGACGGCATGGGTAGTCGCGCTGACGAACATCGCGAACTGGCTCACCTCCTTGTATGACGCGCAGGCCCAAGAAGATGTCTGGGGCGAAGACCCCAATGCGAAGGTGTCCGTTGTCTTGGCCACAAACGGCCGAACCACGCGGGTTGACGGCGGCTACCGCGTGAGCGGCGAATGGAGCTACAACTCCGCCTCCTGGCACACCTCGTGGGCCATCCTGGGAGCCGAGCTCGTAGACGAAGACGGCAACTTTGTAGACGCAGCGCAGTTGCTGATCCCTCGCAGCGAACTCGACTTCAAGGACACCTGGCACGTCGCCGGGATGCGGTCCACCGGAAGCAACACATTGCACGCCAACGACGTGTTCGTTCCGGACCACCGCGTCATGCCGGGTGAGCCAGCACTGCTCGGCCACTACCCCGGAACTGCTGAGGACACCCCAGCGGTCTACCGCGCAGGTTGGATTCCAGTCCTCAACATCATCCTCGTCGGACCCCAGCTCGGCATTGGGCGAGCCGTTCTGGATCGAGTCATCGCCAAGGCCGACAAGGGCATCGCCTACACGAACTTCGCCCGCCAGAGCGATTCGGTCGCCTTCCAACTGGACATCGCCAAGGCCGCCCTTCTGCTCGATGCCGCCGACGCCTTCGCCTTCCGCGCAACCGAAGAGATCGATCGGCCAGCCGAGCAGGGGACCTATCCCGACTACCTCACTAGGGCACGAAACCGTGCCTATGTGGGATGGATCGTCGAGCACGTGTCACGAGCAATCGAGATGCTCCTCACCGCGCATGGATCGGGATCCTTCGCGGAGGTCAACCCCCTCCAGCGTTTGTGGCGAGACCAAGCGGTCGCAGCCCGCCACGCCTTCGTCCTCCCCGCGTTGGGATATGAGCTCTACGGAAAGGCGCTTCTCGGACGCGAGGACGGCGACACTGTCACCCCGCTGGTCTGACGTCGTGCAGTCGCGACCGATCAGCCGGACCGGTCGCACCCGGTGGGCTCAGCGCGAGCCGTCAACGGCCCTCAGGAGTGACGATGAGTAAGCGCGCCTTGGCTCCACACGTCGCGGAAGTCCTTCAGCGGATCGAGGACGTCTCGCCGCTGATCCGCCAGCGCGCTGCCGACAACGAGAATAATCGTCACCTCGACGAGGGCACGATCGACGCGCTCGAGGCGGCTGGCGTGTTCCGTATCGGAGTTCCACAGCGATTCGGCGGCCTCGGCGCCACCACACGCGAGCAGGTCGATATTGCCCGTGCCGTCGCACGCGCCGACGGCAGTGCCGGATGGGTGACAGGACTGCTCAACTCCGGTGCGTACGCCGTCGGGTGGTTCCCCCAGGAGGCGCAACAGGAGGTCTTCGCGAACGGCCCGCATACGCGGGTCTCGATCATGCTCGCACCGTCATCAATGGCTGCCGCAGTCGCGGGCGGCTACCGGCTGAGTGGGGAGTGGCGCTACAACTCAGGTTCCTGGCACGCAGCTTGGGCGATCCTTGGCGCCCCACTGCATGACGATGCCGGTCGGTTCGAGGACAACGCGATTGTGCTCGTTCCTCGGCAGGACCTGGAGTACAAGGACACCTGGCACGTCGCCGGCCTGAAGTCCACTGCCAGCAACACCTACATCGCCCACGACATCTTCGTGCCGGAGCATCGGGTGCTACGCGTCACTCCAGCCCTCCAAGGCGCCTATCCCGGCGTGGACAAGCACAGTGCCGACGTCCAGAGAGCAGCGTTCATCCCCGAACTTGAGGCCCAACTGCTGGGAGCCCATTTGGGAATGGGCGACACCGTCTTCGGACTCGTCCGAGAAGCCGCGCCAACGAAAAGCATCGCGTACACGACCTACCTGTGTCAGGCCGACTCGGTGCCATTTCAGCTTGAGCTCGCACGGGCAGCGCTTCTGCTGGAAGCAGCCGAGCTCTTTGCCTATCGCGCAGCAGACGAAATCGATGACGCAGCCCAAAGCGGGGCCTACCTCGACTACGCGGCGCGTGCGCGCCAGCGAGGCCAACAGGCACAGGTCGTGTCAAACGTAAGGGCAGCAGTGGACTCCTTGATGACCGCCCACGGCTCAGCTGGATTTGCAGAGTCCAGCGTCCTCCAGCGCTTCTGGCGCGACCAAGCCATCGCCGCTCGGCACGGCCTCACACTCCCGGACACGGGGCTGGAGGTGTACGGCAGGTGGCTTGCCACGGGGCAGGAGGGCAACCCCGTCACACCCCTGGTGTAACCACGCTCAACCAACTACGCACCGGACCGACCGGAGGAGGCAGGGAGTGACCGTGACCGAGTTCATCAACCCGTTTGAGTCGCACTTCGCCGGCAAACACGACTGGCACACGCTCGGGCTCGATCGCCGCTATCCAGCGATCTCGACGGAGCAGTTCAAGGCCATCTTTAGTCGTCATCCCGGCGGGCTCGTCGTGATCACGACGCAAGGTCCACACGGACCGGTTGCGCTGACTGCATCGTCGCTCGCTTCGGTGAGCGCGGACCCTCCGCTCATGGTCTTCTCTCTCTCGGCAAACTCGTCAAGCACTCCATTCGTCGTGGCCGCCCAGACAGCCGTAGTGCACTTCATCGACGCGGAGTCAATGCACATCGCAAAGCTGGCCGCCACCAGTGGGGTGGACAGATTCGCTGACACCACCCAGTGGAGCAGACTCGACACAGGCGAACCGGTGTTTCACGACGTTCCCGTCTGGATCCGTGTGCACCCGATCGAGCGCCTCACGGCCGGAAACTCAACGGTCGTGCTGGCGCAAGGAGTCGAGGCGAGCTTGCCGGCCGAGAGTCTCCGCGAGCTCGGACCACGAGACGGTCTCGCGTACGTCAACCACGAGTGGCACCGACTCGATCCGAGGTCACGCGTCGAGTAGAACCACGCTCACTCCGAGCGGGGCGCCGTCGAGCGGAGCCGGCGCCGGCGCTGACCGTCAGGAACACAACCAGAACCAACACGCCCCCGTCGCGACACAACGTCTACGCACACCAACGAAAGGGATCGACCACCCGTGGCCAACGACCGCATCACCCACAATCCCGCCCCAGTGATTCCCGGCATCTCCGACAGCGTGCGGGTGAGGGCAGGCGATCTTCTCTTCATTTCGGGAGCAGTGGGTTTCGAGGAAGATGGCTCCGTCCCCTCAGACTTCGCGCGCGCGGTCGAACTAACCTACGGCGAGCTGGAGCGTGCGCTCAAGGCTGGAGGCGCCTCATACGCTGACCTCGTCCGAGTCAACGTGTACATCACTCACTTGGACCAGGACAGGCTCAAGGTGTGGCGCGAGACACGCAACAGAATCGTCGCGACTGAGAAGCCCTCGGCCAGCACGGTGATTGGTGTCTACTCGCTCTTCAACGACGCGGTGATCGAGATCGACGCCATCGCCGCGGTGTAAGGAGAATCCCGGTGAAAAGCACGGGCACGTCAGGCACCAACGCGGTTGACTGGGAGCAGCGGGTCGACTTCGACCGGCTGCGCGACGAACGACTCGCGCGGCTAAAGCGGCAGCTGGCCGCATCCGAGCTCGGAGCGGTCCTCGCCTTCGACTTCTCCAACATCCGCTACATGAGTTCGACCCATATCGGGACCTGGGCCATGGACAAACTGATTCGTTTCGCCCTGCTGACCCGAAACACTGACCCGATCGTGTGGGACTTCGGCTCGGCCGCCAAGCACCACGCCCTGTACAACCCGTGGCTGGATGTCACGTCCTCTGAGATGGACGCCGACCCCCACGCTCCTCATGAGGGCGTGAAGCGGCCGCGTCTCGAATCGGGAGCACGGGCGGGGATATCGACCCTTCGCGGCGCGTTCCCGCCAGATGCCGCGATGGCAACCGACCTCGCGAAAAAGATCAAACGCGAGCTCGAGAAGTTCGGTGTTGCCAAGGAGCCTCTCGGGGTAGACGTCATCGAACTGCCGGTGCTGTTCGCTCTGCAGCAGGAGGGCATCGAGGTCGTCGACGGCCAGCAGGTCTTCATGGAAGCACGCCGCATCAAGACAACCGACGAGATTCGACTGCTTACTCAGGCCGCCTCGATGGTCGACGCCGCATACGAGGAGCTGCACCGCTTTCTGCGGCCCGGTGTCCGGGAAAACGAGGCTGTCGGTCTGGTCGCCAAGACGCTGTACGACCTGGGCTCTGAGTATGTCGAGGGCGTCAATGCGATCTCAGGCGAACGGTGTGCCCCTCACCCCCACGTGTTCTCGGACCGATTGATTCGACCCGGGGATCCCGCGTTCTTCGACATCCTGCACAGCTGGAACGGCTACAGAACCTGCTACTACCGCACCTTTGCGGTGGGCTCCGCATCGACCAAGCAACGCGACGCCTATACGCGTGCCCGCGAATACATCGACCGTGCGATCGCGGAAGTCAAGCCCGGTGCCACCACGGCGGACATCGTGCAGGTATGGCCCGAGGCGCACGAGTTCGGGTTCGCGAACGAGATGGACGCCTTTGCCCTCCAGTACGGGCATGGCCTAGGCCTGTCAATCTGGGAGAAGCCAATCTTCTCCAGACTTACCTCTCTCGAACACCCCGAGACCCTCGAGGAGGGAATGGTCTTCGCCCTGGAGACCTACTGGCCCTCGGCCGACGGCTGGGGTGCAGCTCGAATTGAGGAAGAAGTCGTGGTCACCGCGGACGGGTGTGATGTCATCACGAAGTTCCCCGCTGAAGAACTCATCGTGGCCGGCCGTCGGTACTACACAGTTGACGGCCCCCTCAACCTCAACCGAGACAGCCAGTCCCATCTCAACACGAAAGCGGGACGTGGCGAAGCATGAGCACAGTGGGGTTCCTTGGCCTGGGCTCCATGGGAATGGGAATGGCGAGGCGGCTACTCGACAGTGGCCATGACGTGGTTGCTTGGAACCGGTCCACAGGTCCCGTTAACGAGCTCGTTGCCGCCGGTGCCACGCGAGCAAACTCGCCGGCAGACGCGCTAGGGCAAGCCGTGTCCTTCAGCATGCTTGCCAATGATCAGGCAGTCGAGGAAGTCCTCGGGGAAGGCGTTCGCGCCGCTTCCGGTCGAATCCACGTCAACTCGGCGTCCATCAGCGCAGCGGCCACCGAACGACTGGCGACGCTGTTTCAAGATCATGATGCTGGCTATGTGTCGGCCCCCGTGTTGGGCCGCCCTGCGGTCGCTGCCGCGGGTCAGTTGAACATCCTTGCCGCCGGGCCCAACGACTTCGTTGAGGCCGTCGCGCCGCATCTGGAGCAACTGGGCAAGAAGGTCTGGCGGCTCGGCGAGCGCGCGTCGATGGCCAGCGTGGTCAAGATCGCGGTGAACTACAACATCATCCACGCCCTACAAGCGCTCGGCGAAAGCATCACCATGGTCGAGAGGCACGGCGTCGAAGCGGATCTCTTTGTCGATCTCCTGACAAGCAGCCTGTTCGGAGGCGTCGTGTATGAAACGTATGGCACTGCGATCGCGGCCCAAGACTACGCACCAGCGTTCAAGATGAGCCTTGGATACAAGGACCTCGTCCTCGCCCGTGAAATTGCGGATGCCGGCCAGATGAAGCCCGCCACCATGCCCGCACTGTTCGCCGTCTTCGAGCGCGCGCTACAGCACCCCGAGCTGGCTGCATGTGACTGGAGTGGCATCGCGGAGGTATCGCGCCAGGACTTGCTTTAGCCACCAGGCAGCGCATCAGCTCACGAACTCGAACGTCGCCGTCCCAAGGACCGGGGTGGGTGTTGGAACTACAGAAGGAAAAACTTGTGACAAAGCGGATCGTCGTCGTCGGCGGAACCTCCGGGATCGGCCTAGAACTCGCGAAAGCTGTGGTAGCCAGCGGTGACACAGTTGTCCTCACTGGACGAGACTCCCAACGAACGGCACAAGTCGCCTCAACACTAGGCGACTCAGCCCAAAGCGTCGCCCTTGACCTCTCTGCACCAGACAGCATCGCCGCCTCCCTGTCCGACATCGAAGGTCCAGTGCACGGCCTCGTGCTATCCGCCATCGAACGCGACGCCAACAGCGCTCGCGACTACAACGTTGAACGCGCGACGCGACTGACCGTTCTCAAACTGGTGGGCTACACCGAGACGGTTCACGCGCTCCTTGACCGGCTCCAGCCTACTGTCGAAACAGGCGTCGTGCTCTTCGGTGGCGGGGCGAAGGACCTGCCGTATCCGGGCTCAACGACCGTCTCCACGATCAACGCCGGGGTCGACGGGCTGACCCGCACGCTCGCACTCGAACTCGCCCCAATCCGAGTGAACTCGTTGCATCCCGGCATCATCGGAGACAGTCCCTTTTGGGCTGCCAAGCCAGAAGGTGTGCTGGACGCCTACACCGCACGCACGCCCGGCGGAGAGCTCGCCACCATGCGGGACATCGTTGATGCCACCCAGTTCTTGTTGCATAACCGTGGGATGACGGGAACAAGTCTCGTCGTCAACCGAGGGTGGCACCTGACCTGAGGCCCGGCACCGCCGACCACCCCGCTCGACAGATGCGTCAAACACGTCCTGCAACTTCACGGCTAAGCACCCCAGCGGACGTGCTCTTCGAGTACTGCGGCAGTCCTGAAAAGTTCGAGGTCAGGGCGTCGGGCAAACAGTTCAGCGAGGGCTGGCAGGGCTTCTCTCTTACGCGAATGGCGGCGAGGGCTTGGCGAGGCGGCGGTCGGTGGAGCATCGCGCCAATGGAGGTCGGGCCTCTTGTCCGTCAGGAGACTAGGTTCCGCTGCGTCGGGCTCGCGAGGTGACATGCCTGGGGCCCCCCCGGTCGTGGCGTGATTCGGTTTTTGAGACGACCTCCCAAGACCCGAGGGACGCGCCGTCGCGCCTTCGAGAGGGATTGTCCTTGGGCCGCTGAGGTTGTGCGCCTGATACGAGAGCGCTTTCCAGCCCTTCTCAGGAGACCCTTCGACAAGGACGCCGCCCAGGTTTTGAAGTGGGTTTGCGGCGACGAAATCAGCGCTTAGGTTGCTAACTCTGGCCGCGGACCAAGCGCGAATCGTTGCTCCGTGGCTGAACGCGACCACACTGCGGTGGCCCGCGGAGCTCATCTCCTCTAGGACCCGATCGACGCGCGCTACTACTTCGTGACCTCGTTCGCCGCCAGGCATCCGCACATGTAGGTGTCCGTTGATCCATGCGAGGTAGGTCTTGAGATAGAGGCGGACGGCTTCTGGGTCTGACTTCATCTCGAGGTGGCCGGCCTTGGCTTCTCGAAGGCCGTCTCGGACTTGGATGCGCAACGATGTCAACTGAGCAAGCGGTGCCGCGCTGTGCCGAGCGCGTCGCAAGTGTGAGGCATACAAAGCGTCAGGCTCTAAGTCACGCAGACGCCTTGCGGCCTCCGCCGCTTGCTGCTGCCCTCTGGCAGTCAGGGCAGCCCCCGGCGGTTCGGTGTCGAGCGCGTTGATCAGGTTTGAGCAACTCTCGCCATGACGGACTAGGACCAGTCTCAGGGCCTACCTCCCTTCCTCTTGGGAGGCGACGGGGGGAGGCTCAGAAAGTCAAGCACTACTGCTCCAGCATCCGCTGCTTCATCCAACAGGAGGAGGTGTCCTGCTCCGTGCATCACATGCAGCTGTGAATTTGGAATAAACCGTGCGAGTTCGCGAGCGTTCGCGAGGGGATTGAGCGGGTCCTGGTCGCCGGCGAGCACAAGGGTCGGCTGACCGATGAGCCGAGCAAAACCGCGGCTGGTCCAGCCCATTCCTGCCAGCAGCTGGAAGAAGTAGCCCCACCTTGTCGGAGGGTGCCGCGTGCGGGCCATCGCGAGGTCCTCCCGCAGGTCCGGATCCCGTCCTATGCGGCCCCCATACACCCGACCCGCGGTCTGGCCGAAGAGCTCTGGGCGGTAGTACCGGGCGGGGGAAGCGAGTTGCAGCGACGCGTCCACGTCACCTGGTGCGCTGCCTGCACCCATCGTCGTGGCCGCCAGGACCAGTCGCCGGACCTGCTTCGGATGCTGCACCGCCAGTTGCTGAGCGACCGCCCCGCCGTAGGAGTAGCCAAGGATGTCAGCTCGGGAGAGCCCGACGTGTGCCAGCACTGTGGCCGCGAGCTGAGCGAGTGCCGGTATCCCCACCGGGCACGTCGGTGTTGAGGAACGGCCGGTGCCAGGGGAGTCAAACGTGATGACCCTTCGCCCAGGGAGGTGGTTCACGAATGGTTGCCACATGTCGCTGCTTCCGCCCAGTCCCATGATGAGCAGAAGTGGTTCCCCTTCCCCTGAGTCGGTGACGTGTATGCGTAGCCCAGCCCAGGTCAGGCACCTTGCGTCTTTCATGAGCCTGATCCGTGGTCGGCGCGTTCGGCGTCTCGGAGAAACTCCACCGTGGTATCCCAGAGAGCGAGGGCTGTGCGTCCTGCCACGACGCCCACGTGTCCTCCCGGCAGGCGTATGACCCGAGCGTGAGGGATGAGTTGCGCGATGGCGTCTACCCCGTCGGCGGGGGCGATAGTGTCCCGCTCGGCAGAGACCGAAAGTACCGGCATCGTCACTGCATCGAACCGGATTGGGCGCCCGTTGATCTCCGCGGTACCCCGCATCAACCCGTTCTTGCCGGGCCCGAATTGTGCGAACAGTTCCGCAAGGAGGCGTCCCGATGCGGGAACGGCATCATCCACCCAGCTCGCCATGGTCCGGACGTCCCTGAGCTTCTCCACCGGCTGGGCCAGTCGCTCCCATAGGTCAGCGGAACGGCCCGCAACACTGTTGCTTCCCGGTGCAAGCATTTCGAACCAGCTCTTGACCTCCTCGGCAGGAACGAGGCGTGGGTTGTCGTAGGACTCCCCGGCCATGCCCATGCAGTGCGCCACCCAAGGGATTCCCCCCTTCACATCCGCGTCTACTGACGTAGTGAGCAGGGCAAGCGACGCAATGCTGCTTGGATGCAACGCCGCATACAACAGTGACAAGGTCCCGCCGAGGCAGTAACCGACCACACTCGTTCGCTCGGACTCCGACAAGGCAATCACCTGCCGCACGGCACGATGAAGTACGCCGTTGACGTAGTAGTCCAGGTCGGCGAATCGCATCCCCGAGTCGGGTTCGCCGAAGTCGAGCAGGTACACGTCAAAACCTGCGGCTGCGACGTGTGCCACAAAGGAGCGTCCCGGCGCCAGATCCAACACGAAGTACCGGCTGACCGGCGCGGTAACGAACAAAACCGGTGGCCCACTTGGCTCCGCGCTGCGGTCCAATCGCATTCGCAGTAGGCGTGCGGGGCCGTCCTCCAACACGACGTCGTGATCGGTGGCACCGATGCCGGCGTGGCCAGGCGTGGTCAGAACTTCGAAGAGTCGCTCCCAGCGATGCCGCTGGTCGATCACGTCGTCCAGGAGTGCCTTGGACTCAGCTGGGTCTATAGGAGGAGCGAACTTCAGAGGCGCTGACCGAATCATGTGCCCTCCTTTTCGTGGCTTGGTGCCAGACGGGCAGCCACACCCTCGACCACCTGGGTCAATTCGATGACCCGCCCCTCCAGCCGCCTCAAGGCGAACATGATGGGATCGAGGTCCGCGGGGACCCCTGCGGCCGGCTCGGCTGCAGTCGCTGGCGCGGTCCCGGGATAGGGCTTGCCGGCGAGTAGCGAGCCCCGCATCGCATTGCCGAGATGCATCAAAAATGCCTCATCGTTAGCGGATTGGTCGATAAAGGCAGTGATGACGCGCTGCCATTCGCGTTGCTCCTCTCGCCACCTCTCGTGGAGCGTCCCTGCGCCAACGTTCGGCTGCTCAGACCCTTCGGCCACCTGTGCTCCTGTCTTCACGCATGGGAAGAGACGGACTGATTGGTCATGCGGTGCTGCGGGCTCCGTTTGCCAAGCAGCGTGGTCCGCGCGGTCGAGAGCCTCTGATCGATCGCCTCGACCGCGCCGTCCACGTCCCCCAGCTCAAGGGCGACGAGGAGGCCCTGCCCGTGGTCCAGAAGGTGGGCAACGGTCTGACCGACGACGGACTTAGTGCGGCTAAGGAGCTCGCTCAAGTGCAGGGAGTCATGTACCTGCAAGAGCAAGGGGTTTCCTACCGCACCGATGAGTGCCCGGTGCGCCCGAAGCCGGGCCTCGGTCATCTCTGCCTCCGCACCTCCGCGGTCGGGGAACAGGGGGGTATGGGCAACGAGGACAGCCCGCAGAAGCTCGCTCTCCTGCTTGTTCTGGATGAGCCGGAGTACCCCAACCTCAAGGGCCGCCTGCGCCTCTAGAGCCTCAAGCAGCAGCGCCGCCGACGATCGTCCGCCGCGAGGCGCAGGCATGACCTCAAAGACTGGAGTGAGGGGCGGGGCTTGCACGTGCTGGGCCCCGCTCAACGTGAACCGGACGTGGCGCTCAGCGGCGGCCGCCCACCCCAAGATCGCCTCGGTGGCGCCACTGACACTGTCCGCAGCAACTGCATCGGTTAGGCGTTCGTGCTGGAGGACGACCTGTTCGCTGGTGGCCTCCGAAGACCGCAGGAGCTCTCCGAACAGGGCTCGGAGACCCAACCCGTCAAACCCCCGCTGAAGGTGGCCGTTGTCGGCCAGAGCAACCAAGAACGCGTGATAATCGTGGTTGGCGTCAAGGAAAGCTTCGCGATCGATGAAGCGACCATCGGCGCGCACCGTCGCTAGCATCCGCTCGAGGCGCTGATAGAGGTTTACGGCACTGCCTACCGAGATCATCTCCCGTCCGAGCACGCGCCACGTGACTCCGAGCTCAATGACGGCCCGGGCCTCAAGCGCCGACCGGAGCTCGGCGTAGGAGACGCCAAGAGATGGCGGTGCTAGTGCAGGCTGGGCCGCAGACTTTTCCCGCAGCTCCGACCGAAGAATCTTCCCGCTCGTTGTCTTGGGCAGCTCATCGAAGAGCTCCACGATGCGCGGGTACTTGTACGCGGCCATTCGCTCGCGAGCGAACAGCTTGATGTCATCAGCGGTGACCTGACTACCGGGCTTCAGGCTCACGGCTGCCATCACGGTCTCGCCGCGATAAGGGTCTGGCACCCCGACAACGGCGGCCTCACGCACGGCCGGGTGCTCATACAGCACGTCTTCAACCTCCCGGGGCCACACCTTGAACCCCGACGCGACGATCATGTCTTTGGCTCGATCGACCAAGTAGAAATATCCGCGTTCGTCCATGAAGCCGACATCGCCTGTACGCAGTTCGCCGTGCCTGAACGCCTCTGCCGACTCTGCGGGCTTTTGCCAGTACCTGGGAACGATTTGCGGACCGGATATGTAGAGCTCTCCGATCTCGCCCGGAGCGGCTTCTCTGCCGTCGTCGGCGATCACCCGGACGTCAGTCCCGGGCACAGGGACTCCAACCGAGACCACGCCGGTGTGAGGATCTAGTGGGGGTTCTTGCCCGAGGGGGGTCATGTGGGTGGGTGAAGTGGCCTCGGTGAGGCCGTACATCGGTTGCAGGGAGGATCCTGTGCGGTCGCGCCACTCGCGGAGCACAGCGGGCGGAGTTGGGGCTCCGCCGGTGTAGACCTTCCGAAGCGAGGAGAGGTCGTAACGCCCCAACGCGTCGCTGTTCATCAGAGCGATGAACGCGGTCACCGCAGAGACCGTGAAGGTGGCGCCGTGCTTCTCAGCGAGGCGGCAGGCTTCCTCTGTATCGAACCGGTACGAGAGCACCAATGGCGCGCCGGTGAGAAGTGTGAGACCTACATGACCGATTAGCCCAGTGACATGAAACAGCGGGGCGATGCCCAAGATCACGTCGGTAGGGCCGACGCCGAGCCAGGCCTCATAAATGCTTGACGCGGCGACGACATTGCCGTGAGTGTTGGTGGCTCCCTTGGGGGCGCCGGTGGTCCCCGACGTGTACACCATCAGCGCGACGTCGGCTGGGCCCAGCGTCACCGAATGGGTCGCGCCCGCGGAGTACCGGTCGAAAATTTCCGGAAGTGGCGTCGCTCCTTTGGCCGCTCGACGCTCCACACCGCTAAGCACCGGAGGGATGTGCTGGCCGGCCAGATCGAGAGGAGAGGTTGTGACAACGACCTCGACCGCAGTGCCGCGCAGGACCGGCGCGGCGACCGACTCGAAGAGGTCGTCGTGACAGATCATCGCTCGGCAACCGGAGTCGACCAGAATCTTCTTGAGCTCCCGTCCGCGCAGCATGGGATTACAAGGCACAACGACCGCCCCCAACTTCCAGGCCGCGACCACCGTGACGAGGACTTCCGGCACGTTCTGCAGGTACATGGCTACTCGGTCACCCGAGGCGGTCCCCTGTTCGGCCAGGAAGCTGGCGAGCGAGTCAGACATGCGATCGACGGCGCCGGCGCTGACCGACTCCTCGAAGTAAAAACAGATGGGCGCATCGGGATCCCGCCGGACCGTGGCCCGGAACATGTCGAGTCCGGACTCGTGGGCGGGTCGGAGTTCGGCGGGCACGTGGCCGTACTGGGCCAGCCACGGGCGCCCGCGCGAACTCCTAGCCTTCGTCACGCGCTTGGGTCCTCGGCACTCAGCGCCCCGGTCAGGTGCTGGAAGAAGTCCTGCTGCATCTTGGTGACCTGTTCCACGAACTCACGACTGGCGCCCATGGCGCCAGCGAGGTCGAAAGGATTTGCCGGCGTCGGCGGAGAGGGCAACGATGCCGCGCTTGTGCTTGCCTGAACCGTCCTTCGCCAGGCCCTGACTGCTTCGAGATACGCCTCCTGCTGCTCGCGGAACCAAGCAAGTGCCTGGCGCTGCGAGGCAGTCAGCTCTTCTTGACCCATCAGTTCTCCTCCTTGAACGGGACGCCGCAGCGCCGCTTCTTCACACCCCTGACAGAGCCAGTAGCTCCTGGGTGTAGGACTTCTGGTTCGCCAGGTACTTGTCCACGAACGCAAAGCTCGCCTCGGCCAGCTCGCGGCTCGCTGCCCCCCAGGTTGAGAGATCGGCGGCCGAGGACGCCGGGTAGTGAGGGGTGGCATCCGCTGCCGCCTTCAGGAATGCCTGCTGGGACTGGGTGAGCGCCGCCAGCCAGGCCTCGCCGGTGCGAGCTACGAGCTCGGCAAAGTCCACTGGGGAGTCGTCGAGGGCGGGCCATGCGGGGAACGGGAGTTGAAGCACCGGGTCGACGACCTTCGGCTGGGTCTTCTTGGTTGTGGGCATCACTTGATCCTTTCTGCGGGTTTCAGTGGGATGCCCAGTCTACCACGCACATGCTTGGTGTCCCACGCAGCGATCCTCGGTCTACACGACGGGGATGCGACCATTGGCGATGTGAACGATGGCCAGGACGAGTTAGCCCACGCGTTTGGAGCGTTCGTGCGAGCGCAGAGACAGTTGGCCAACATCTCGCAACGCCAACTGGGCCGCCTCAGCGGCATCTCTGACTCGTACCTGAGCCAAATGGAACGAGGGCTGTACCGCCCCTCACCAGAAGTGATGCGCTCTCTTGCTAAGGCCTTTGGAATGAAGCCGGCGGCTCTGTACGCACAGTTCGGGCTTCTAGATGAAGACGAAGCTGCCGATGGCGGGACCCAGTCCCCGCGCGTCGAAGAGGCGATCCGTAGCGATGACCGCTTGTCCACCGACGAAAAGAGGGCGCTTCTGGTGCTGTACCGCGCGCTGATTGAACGCGCCAGCTCGCCGGACGGAGGCCCGTGAGGCATGTCGCCAGACAGGGACCCGAGCGACATGTGACCGGCCGTCACGCATCGTTGGTAACGCACCATCGCTGGTGAGATGGCCTGGCCAGCGACGAGGAGGGTCTCGGCACTGAACTTGGGGCACGCCTCGCAGCAGTCGAATGTCACGACCAGTCCCTCAGCGATCCGTCGCGCCCAATACGCCCACGGACGGCCGGGATGGCTCCAGCGCAAGGACGATCCCCTTGCCCACGACCTTCGGGCACTCGAGGAGGCTCCGGCCGGCTCTTGGATTGTCGCGGAGTAGCGAAACCGCGTGACCGACCTGGATCTCGCCGCCTCCTCACCGGGGCCCTGCTCGCTGGACATGGCCGATTCAGACCAGGATCTGCAGCGGACGTTCGAGCAGGTCGATGAAGGCGCGCATCCATTGTGCAGCCGTTGCCCCGTCGACAGGCCGGTGATCCACGGCGAGCGTTACACGCATGACAGTCCCGACGGCAAGCTGCCCATCCTCGGAAACCGGCTCCTGCCTGGCGGCGCCAACGGCGAGTATCGAGGCGTGAGGAGGGTTGATGATTGCGGCGAACTCTTCAGTGCCATACATACCGAGATTCGTGACCGAGATGGTTCCTCCCTCTAGCTCCGACTGCTGCAGCCGACGGTTTCTGGCGCGAGCCACCAAGTCCTGAGTTGCCTTGGCCACTTCGCTAACCGTCAGAGCCTCGACGTTGCGGAGCACCGGCGTCACCAATGCGTGCTCAGTAGCCACAGCAATGGCCACGTCCACGCCGGTGAACTGGCGGATAGCGTCCTCGGTCCACTGGACGTTGAGGCCTGGAACGAGCTGGTGGGCCTTGGCCACGGCTTTCACGACTAGGTCATTGACGGAGACCTTCATCTCGCCGCCATGTGTCAGCTCGGCGCGGATCTCCATCAGCCGGTCCACGCGTGCGGACCCGCGCAGGTAGAAGTGGGGAGCGCTCTGTTTGCTTTCGGTCAACCGTCGCGCGATGGCGCGGCGGGCACCGGTGAGGGGTACATCGGTGTAGGACGCTGAGGCGCTGCCAGGCACTGGCGCCGCTTCGCCTGCCGGGTCCTTGGGAGAGCTCGCTGTTCGCTCCTGCAGCGCAGTCTCCACATCGAGACGACGAACCCGGCCATTGGGGCCCGAGCCGCGGATCTCTGCGATATCCAGGCCCGCCTCCCTCGCCAGCTTTCGCGCCAACGGGCTGCTGAAAAGGCGGCGGCCGGCGGCCGTGGGAGGCTCCGAGGGCGGTGCGACTGGAGGCGACGCAGCGAGTTCCTCGTCGACCGGTGCCGCGGCTGGGGGCTCCACGGGGGGCATGTCCGCTTCTGCGGCCTCGGAAGCAGCCAGGGTGTCGTCCGCTTCGGCGGCCTCGGCAGCAGCAATGCTGCCGTCCGCTTCGGGCTCGTCCGCGCCTACCACCGAAGCCGCAGGTTGGTCGGCGACCCCGAGTTCTTTGAGGAGAGCCTCCAGATCGTCAACCTGCTCGCCCGGACCTCCCTGAATTGCGATGGGAGCGCCTACCTCCACTCTGGCGCCAGCCGCCGCGAGGAGGTGCAGTAACACGCCGTCCGATTCTGCTTCGACATCGACTATTGCCTTGTCCGTCTCCACAGAGACGATGGCTTGTCCGGAAGAGAACGGCGCGCCAACATCGACGATCCAGCTCGACAGAACTGCCTCAGTTGTGCCGGTGGCCACCTCCGGCATCGTCAGCACGCTAGCCATCGTGCGTCTCCGCCATCCCCTGCAGCTTGCTGACGACCTCCTCCGTGCGCGCGAACGCAGCACGCTCGAGGATCTTGCTGATACTCGGTGACGCCTCGCCCCCGGTGAGGCGCTCGACCGGCGCGTCCAGCCAGTCGAAGAGGCGGCGACCGATCTCGTCGGATAGCCATCCCCCGTACGAAGTTCCTCGCGCGCCCTGCTCAGCGATGAGCACGTGGTTGGTCTTCCGAACACTGGCCTCGATGGTTTCCCAGTCCAGGCTGGCACGGTCCAGCCAGCGCAGGTCGATCACCTCTGCATCGATTCCGACTTCCGCGACCGCATCAAGTACGGGTTGGGTCATGGCCAAGTAGGTCAGAATCGTCAGCTTCGCCCCCGTGCGGCGCACCGCTGCTTTGCCCACAGGCAGGTAGTAGTCGAGGTCGTCGGGAACGCCAGGACCGGTGGAGGTGTACAGATCGACGTGTTCCAGCACTACAACCGGGTCGTCGCAGGCCAAGGCGGTATTCATGAGCCCGACGTAGTCAAAGGGGGTGGAGGGCGCGACGATCCGCCAGCCGGGCGCGGTCGCGAAAATGCCCGCTGGGTCCATGGAGTGTTGCGAGCCGTAACCGGTGCCCATCGCCACCTTGCTCCGCAGGACAAACGGCACCTTCCCCTCGCCACCGAACATGTGGCGCGCCTTCCCGATCTGGTTGAACAACTGGTCGGCAGCAACCCACATAAAGTCGGCGTACATGAACTCGACGACCGGCCTGAAGCGACCGTCGAGGGCCACGCCGCCGCCGAGCCCGGCGAAGGCGTTCTCGGAGATGGGGGTGCCTAGTACCCGATCTGGAAACTTCTCCTTGAGCCCCCGTGTGGCACCGTTGGTGCCACCGTTAAGCCGGTGCACGTCTTCACCCATGACCACTACTCGGGGGTCAGTCGTCATCCGACGGTCCATGACACCGGCCACGGCACCGATGAAGGAGACGTCCTCTAAGCGTCCTTCATAGTCGTGAGTATCGGAGAACTTCAGGCCGGCGAGCTCGCTGAGGTCTCCTCGCACGCCATGGTCAACGAAGCTCGGGTCGGGCCACTCTTCCGCCTTGATTTGGCGTTCCCTGGGCTTGCCCCCCGGCTTCGGTTCCAGGAGCACATCCCCGAGACTGCGCATCAGAGCTTTGGCTTGAGAGACGGTCTCGTCGAGGTCGGCTTGGCTGAGAATGTCACGACGCATTAGGTGCTTGCGTGTGATTTCAATCGGGTCGCGACCACGCCACTCGGCCTCTTCCTCCTTGCTCCGGTAACGGAAGGCGGAGCCAGCGAAGGGCCCGTTCTGATGGAAGTAGCGGTAGACGTCTGCTTCGATCAGGGTGGGACCGTTCCCTTGCCGCATGTGCTCGAGGGCGTCCTGCATGACCAGGTGAACGGCGAGCGGGTCCATACCGTCGACTTTCCAGCTCCGTACCCCGAAGCCAGGCCCACGTCCGGAAAGACGCGGTTCCCCCGTGACCTCCGCGACATGGGTGGAGACGGCATACAGGTTGTTCTCGATAAAGAAGCACAGGGGCAACTTCCAGGCCGCCGCGAGGTTGAGGGTCTCTAGCGTGGCTCCGATGTTGGAGGCCCCGTCCCCGAAGTATGTGACCGCGACGGCGTCCGTCCCAGCTTGTCGATGGGCCCACGCCGAGCCGGCCGCAAGCGGTACGCCGCCCCCGACGATGGCGTTGGTACCGATGGCACCAGCGGCTTCCCATTGAAGGTGCATGCTGCCCCCCCGGCCATGACTGAAGCCGCCGTCGAGTCCGGCGATTTCCCGCAGCGTGCGGAGTAGCGCCTCCCGCACGTCATCCGGGACTGGCTTGGTGGGGTCGATCCCTTCAGGGTGCAGGTGCCCGAGAACCTTCGCGAGAAACTGGTGGTGTCCCCGGTGCGAACCGTTCACAGTGTCTTGGGTCGTCAGGGAAATGCATGATCCAACTGCTCCGCCTTCCTGCCCAATGCTGGAGTGCGCGGGTCCATGGATCAGGCTGGCGCCAGCGAGTTCGAGAACGTACTCCTCGAAGGTTCGGATCAGTACTAACTGGCTGAACATTGAGGTCAGCAGTTGTGGCGATGCGTCGTCCCAGTCCTCTGGGGTCGCCGCTACCTCCACCCATTCGGCGGCGGGGTCCAGTGGCGTGCGCCGTGGCATCGTGGCATCTCCTCAACTTGGCAGACTCCGACACTCACACAAGTTGGATCCAATCTCAAGTACAGCTCCCCATTTCCCCCGCCAATGTGACATCCTCACAGCACTTGGATCCAAGGAGAGACCTATGAGCCTGCCTGGCGTGCGCGGCCTTGACCACATTGGCTTTACCGTTCCCGATCTTGAGGCCGCCAGCGGGTGGCTTGTTGACGTGCTCGGTTGCGAGTTCATGTACTCCCTCGGCCCGTTCTCGTCGGGAGGCGACTGGATGTCCGCGCACCTGGGCGTAGACCCAAGGGCAGTGATGAGAGAACTTCGCTTCTTCCGTTGCGGCGGCCAAGCTGTGTTCGAGGTCTTCCAGTACGAAGCCCCCAGCCAACGGATGACCGTGCCCCGCAACAGCGACATAGGTGGCCACCACGTGGCGCTATACGTCGAGGACCTGGATGCCGCTGTCGACTATCTGCTGTCACGCGGAGTTGTCGTTCTGGGCGACCCGACCCGGAGCCAAGGGCCGTCGGAAGGACAGCGCTGGACATACTTCTTGGCGCCTTGGGGCATGCAGTTCGAACTGGTCTCCTATCCTGAGGGCAAGGCGTTTGATCACAATCCGACTCGATGGCAGAACGCAGGGAGCCCTTGACACCCCGGCTAGCCACACCACCAGTCAGCAGTCAACGAATCGCTTCCGCTCTTCGGGCCGCGATCCTGGACGGCGAGTACGCGCCGGGCACATGGCTAAGGCAGGACGAATTAGCGGCTCGTTTCGGCGCGAGCCGCCTCCCGGTTCGTGAGGCCATACGCATCATTCAGGCGGAAGGTCTTGTCGAGACCTTTCCTAACCGTGGTGCGAGGGTGCCGGCGCTGGACCTGGAAGAGGTCAAGATTCTCTACCGAATGCGTGAGCGGCTCGAGCCGCTCACTCTCAGCGAGAGCATCCCGAGGTTGAGCGAGACCGACATCGAACGCATGGGACAGCTTCAGGACGAAATCGAAGCGAACACTGACGTTGGTCGATTTCTGCTCCTCGACCGCGACTTTCATATGGCTTCCTACGAACGTTGTCCGAGCCCGGAGCTACTCGCCATGACAACACGACTGTGGAACTCGACGCAGCACTACCGCCGGGCCTTCATGCTTTTGGCCGCCCCAGGGCGTGCCGACATGGTCAACGCCGAACACCGACTGGTCTTGGACGCAGTCCGCCGACGTGACGTCCAGGACGGCGAGCGCTACCTTGCCGGCCACATCAGGCGAACGCGAGTGGAACTGACCCAGCACCCCGAGCTCTTTTACGAGACCTAAGCCGTGCCTTCAGACGTTGGCTGACCGCCAGGCCGCAAGCCAGACAGACGTAGTGATTCGCTGCTTGTCGCCGCTGTCTACCTCGTACTGACAGGGGACGCGGGGGGACGCCGCAAGAACGCCGGGTCGATGGAACGCATCGCGTCGGGCCTGAACCCGTTGTTCACGGCCCACAGCACTGCCTGCGAGCGCGAGGTAACCCCCATCTTGCGGTAAGCGGTGCGGATATAGGCCTTGATGGAGTTGATAGAGAGGTACAGGCGTCGGGCAATCTGTTGGTTACTCAGACCTAGGGCGATTAGCGCCAAGATCTCGGCCTCGCGTCGGGTCAACCCCAGCGAGCGCCCCGGCCAGTCGCCCTGATCGTCCACGCTTGGCTCGTTAATGCCGGGAAGGATGACGGTCTGCCCCGCGAGTACTCGCTTCAAGGCGGCGACGATCTCTGGGCCGCTCAGCACTTTTGAGAGGTAGCCGCACGCTCCCGCCGCAACCGCTTCCTCAATGAGCCTCGGGTGGAGATTCCAACTGTAGATAACGACCTTGGCCCGACTGGCGCGCACCAAGTCCTTGAGGTCGATGCCCTGACCTTGCACCTGGGCGAATGGGTCGTAGAAGACGATGTCCACGTCGCTGATCACAGGCGTTGATGCCCCAGTCTCGACAACGTCGATGCCTTCGGAGGCGAGGAATGAAGCAACCCCGGCAACCACGACGGCAAAGTCATCGACGATGGCGAGTCGCAAGCGGGTTGTCACTCCACTCCCTTGTCTCTCCGACTCTATGCGGCGGTAGTCAACCTGCAGCATCCGCGCGAGTGCATCATCAGGAGGCGCGGCGAGTGCAGGGCCGACGCTTTCCAAGTCATGTAGCGCGTCGGCGCGTCCTGAGATGCGACAGGTGTCGCATCTCAGGGGGTGAGCACCACAAGTCGTTCCTCCGTCATCTCCCGAACGGCCCAGGCGGGTCCCTCACGAGTGTTGCCTGAGTCACGCAAGCCCCCATACGGTTGCTGCTCAGTACGCCAGGTCGGCACCTCATTGATCAGCACGCCCCCGAAGTCCAGAGTGCGCGCGGCCTTGAGTGCGGTGCCGAGATCCCTGGTGAAGACACCAGCTTGAAGTCCGTACCGCGTGTTATTCGCCAAGCGAAGCGCCTCATCGAAATCCTCGTACGTGGTCACTGCCACGACCGGACCGAACACCTCCTGCGAGCAGATCTTCATGTCGGGACGCGCATCAACAACGAGCGTGGGCCGAAGCACGCCGTCCGCAGCGAGCTCTCCACCGGTAGTTACCCGCGCACCGTCGGCCGCTGCCTCTTGCACCCACGCCAAGACTCGGTCGCGTTCCGTGTGAGAGATAAGGGCCGACACGTCGGTGCCTTCGTCCAAAGGATCGCCCACGACAAGCGTGTCGATGGCCTCGGTCAGGGCCTCGACCATGTCCTGCGCGACGTCCGAGTGAACGAGCAAACGCTGCGTAGATACACACGATTGGCCCGCGTGACTGAATCCCGCGACCCGGACCTTCTCCACCGCAGTCGGCCAGTCGCTATCCGGCTCGATGATCAGGGGCGCGTTGTTGCCAAGCTCCAATCCGACGCGTTTCCGCGGCGCCCGCGCCCGAATTGACCAGCCGACCTCTGGCGACCCGGTGAAGCTGATCAGCGCAACATCGTCATGGTCGACGAGAGCGTTTCCGACAACAGCACCGGAGCCGGTTACGACCTGGAGAAACCCAGCAGGCAGACCGCACTGCTCAAGCAACAGCCCTGGGTCGGGGAACACCACCTCGGCCAAGGGCGCGGGACGACTGCTGGCCCAGGCCCTCACCACCGCCCGCGGGGCCGGGGTGACCGGACAGATCCTCGCGCGAGCGGACTCGGCCTACTACGGGTGGGCATTCGTCGGCACCGCCCTGCGGCACAAAGCGTGGTTCTCGGTGACCGCGCGGATGACCAAGACCGTCACCCGCGCGATCACCAGCATCCCCGCCGAAGCCTGGAGCCCGATCGAGTACCCGAACGCAGTGTTCGACGAGGCCGAGCAACGCTGGGTCTCCGACGCCGAGGTCGCCGAGATCGGCTTCACCGCGTTCACCGGCCGCCGCAAGGCCGAGCACGTCACCTGCCGCCTCGTGGTGCGCCGCGTCAAACGCCTCCAGCCGCTGGCCTCCGACGGCACCGCGCAGGGTGAGCTGTTCGCTGCCTACCGCCACCACGCCTTCATCACCAACACCACGCTGCCGACGGTGGAGGCCGACCAGCATCACCGCGACCACGCCATCGTCGAGCAGGTCATCGCCGAGCTCAAGGACAACGCCCTGGCCCACCTACCGTCAGGTTCATATGCAGCGAACGCGGCCTGGGTCGCGCTCGCGGTCACCGCGTTCAACCTCGCTCGCGCCACCGGCGTCGCAGCAGCGCTGCACCGCGCACGATGGGCAACCCTGCGCAAGAAGATCATCGACGTCCCGGGCCGCATCGCGACCACCGCCCGCCGGCTCGACCTGCACCTGCCCCTCGACTGGCCATGGGCACCCGCCTGGGAAGCACTGTGGACGACCGCGACAGGCCCACCAGCCCCAGTCACGACCTGACCAACCAGCCCGCCGGGCGCGACCAAGAACCAGTGGAAGAGCCGGACAGACCGGCGGACACCCCCTGCCCAGCCACGCACCCGGCCTCTCAAGCACCGTTCAGGGCCGAGGAGAAATCACCGATGGTGGATCAGGG
>JAGQUE010000214.1 GCA_020438665.1 Nocardioidaceae bacterium
GCGGTTACTGCGACTTCAACACCTATACCGCCGGTGAGCTGGGCGACGCCGCCTCGACCGCGTCCTATGCCGCTGCGCTCCGCGCCGAGATCGGACTGGCCGGCCGCGTGCTCGGCGACCGGGTGCCTCGGATCGCGACCGTGTTCGTGGGAGGCGGGACCCCCACACTGCTCCCGGCCGACGACCTCGTCGACGTCCTGCGCCATCTCGAGGGGCGGTTCGGGCTGGCCGACGACGTCGAGGTGACCGTGGAGGCCAACCCCGACAGCGTGACCGAGGCCAGCCTCGGCCGCCTGCGGGAGGGCGGCTTCACCCGGGTGTCGTTCGGGATGCAGTCGGCCGTGCCTCACGTGCTCGCCACGCTCGACCGCACCCATGACCCCGGTCGCGTCCCCACCGCTGTGGCCGAGGCCCGGGCCGCCGGCTTCGACCAGGTCAGCGTCGATCTCATCTATGGCACGCCGGGAGAGACCCTGGCCGACTGGGAGGCCTCGCTCACGGCCGCTCTGGCGTGTCGCCCCGACCATGTCTCGGCCTATGCGCTCATCGTCGAGGACGGCACGGCGCTGGCCCGCAAGGTGCGCCGCGGTGAGATCCCGGCGCCCGACGACGACGACCTCGCCGACAAGTACCTCCTCGCCGACCGGCTGCTGACCCAGGCCGGGCTGGGGTGGTACGAGCTGTCCAACTGGGCGACCGCCGAGGCGGCCCACTGCCGTCACAACGAGCTCTATTGGACCGGCGCCGACTGGTGGGGATTCGGGCCGGGTGCCCACTCTCACATCGGCGGCACGCGGTGGTGGAACGTCAAGCATCCGGCGGCGTACGCCGACCGGCTCGGCGCGGGCCTCACCCCGGCTCAGGCGCGTGAGGTGCTCGACGCCCCGACACGGCGGGTCGAGCGCGTCCTCCTCGAGGTCCGGTTGCGTTCCGGGCTGCCGCTGGAGGCGCTCGACGGCGCCGGTCGCCTGGCCGCGGCCGAGCTTGCCGACCGCGGCCTCGCGTCGCTCGCCGAGGACCGGTTGGTGCTCACGCCCGAGGGGCGACTGCTCGCCGACGCCGTCGTCCGGGAGCTGCTCGGCTGAGCGACCCCCGGGCTGAGCGACCCCGAGCGGGGCATCGGCCGCCCAGCGGGCGGAGCCCGGTCACGACACCATGCGGATCGTGATCGGGTAGCGGAAGTCCTCGCCGTTGTTCACCTTCACCGCAGCCACGATCGGCATGATGATCGAGAGCGCACCGACCGCCAGGAGCAGGAAGAACCCGATCAACACGATGATCAGGATCGCCGAGACGATCGCATAGATGATCATCGAGAGCTGGAAGTTGAGCGACTCGACCGCTTGACGGCGTACCCACGCCGACTTGTTGCCATAGATCAGCAGGACCAGGAGCGGGCCGAGGAAGGGCAGGCCGATCAGCAGGGCCACCAGCGCGCTCCAGTGGGCGCCGGCTCCCCACGTGCGCTCGTCGGCGGGGCTGAGCATCCCGGGAGCCGGGGCGCCATAGGTCGGCTGGCCATAGGTCGGCTGGCCATAGGTGGGCTGGCCATAGCCGGCGGCCGGATAGCCGGGCTGCCCCGGCGGCGCCTGGCCATAGGCCGGCGGGGGCGGCGGCACGTCGCCGGGCTGGGGCGGCTGCTGACCCTCTGGTTGGCCCTCGGGCGGCGGCATGGAATCGGACATCACAGATCACCTTCCGGCGATGGGATGGCCCCGGGAGAAGCACGGGGAGGATGGTGTCGAGCCTAGCCCGTCACGAAGTCGATGAGCTCCTCGACCCGGCCGAGCAGGGCCGTTTCGAGGTCATACCACGAGGTCACCCGCGAGAGCACGTGGTGCCAGGCGCGGGCGATGTCGGCCTGGTCCTCGGCCGGCCAGCCGAGGCGTCGGCACGTGCCCTTCTTCCAGTCCTCGTCGCGCGGCACCTCGGGCCACGCCGTGAGACCCAGCCGCTCGGGTCTGACGGCCTGCCAGATGTCGATGAAGGGGTGACCGACGATGCGGACGTGCTCACCGAGCGGTGTCGCGGTGATGGCGTCGGCGATGCGGCTCTCCTTGGAGCCGGGGACCAGGTGGTCGACAAGGACGCCGACCCGCCGATCCGGCCCGGGGCCGAACGCGGCGAGCTCGCCAGCGAGGTCGTCGATGCCGCCGAGATACTCGACGACCACGCCCTCGATGCGCAGGTCGTCACCCCAGACCTTCTCGACGAGCTCGGCGTCGTGCCGGCCTTCGACGAAGATCCGGCTCGCGCGGGCCACTCGGGCGCGGGTGCCGGCGACCGCGAGGGAGCCGGAGGCGGTCCGCTTCGGCGCCTGTGGGGCGGGCGGCCCGACGGGCCGCAGCAGGATGACCGGGCGGCCGTCGAGCAGGAAACCCGGGCCCAGCGGGAAGGTACGACGCTTCCCGCGGCGGTCCTCCAGTGTCAACACCCTCAGGTCGCCGTCGACCTGGACGATCTCACCGCACCAGTCGGTGGTGACCTCCTCGACCACCATGCCGATCTCGGCGGGTGTCTCGACGGCGCGGCCGCGCTTGGGCGCGCGCCAGTCGGTGGACAGCACGTCGGAGCCATAGCGATCTCCGGCTCGGGGGGAAGCAGACATCACCGGCAACCTAGAGCGATCGGCCCGGCCGGCAGCGGCGGCGCGCCGTGGTTGCGGGCAGGGTCCCCGGATCGGAACGCCCGCCGACCGGGGTCAAGGCCCTTGGATGAGCGGCAGCTGGCCGAACGGAGGCCGTCGGGGCGCGGGTTCGAGCACGGCGTAGCCGCGTCGTACGGCGTCGGCGAGCCCGGCTGTGGGGAACGGCCACTCCCCGGTGGCCAGCGCCTTGTCCTCGGGGACGCCCTGGGCGACGAGGTCGTGGATGGTCTGGGCGACCTGGCCGACCTCCAGCCGCTGCTCCTCGACGAAGTCTCGGCCGACGCGGGCGCCGTGCCCCGGCACCACGACCGTGTGCGCGGTGCAGAGCCCGAGGATGGCGTCGAGGGTGAACGGCCAGTCGAGGGGATGGCTGTCCTCGCCGTACATCGGTGGACCCGACTCCTCGATCAGGTCGCCGGCGAGGAGCACGTCGGCGTCGGGCACGTGGACGACGAGATCGCCGGCGGTGTGGCCCCGCCCGGGGTGGAGCAGCTCCACGCGTCGCTCGCCGATGTGAAGGACCCGCACCGAGGAGAACGTCCGGTCGGCCGGAACGATCCGGGTGGCGACGATCTCGGCCGCGTGGGGGTCGTCGGGCTCGGCGGCGTACCTCGCCTTGGCCCGTTCACCCGAGGCGAGGGTGGCCTCGGCGGCGACCTCGTGGGCATGCAGCGCCAGGTCGGGTCCATAGGCGTGGCGGAACGCGTCGTTGCCGAACGTGTGGTCGAAGTGCTCGTGGGTGTTGACAGCCGCGATGACCTTGCCGGCGCCGAGCCCACGGATGGCCTCGATCACCTCGCGGGCCGCCGTCGTGGAGCCGTGCGTGTCGACCACGACGAGGCCGCGCGTCCCGCCGATGAGCGTGATGTTGACGTCGAACCACTCGTGGCGAGCGACCCAGATCCGGTCGGCGATCTCGACGAAGTCGGTCATGTCCCGACCCTAGTGCTGCCGGACGCATTCGTCGGACGGTCGTTGGCAGCCACGTTACGATCTGGCCGTGCCGATCCGTGGCCTGGCCGCCTTGCAGTCACTCGCTCTGGTCGCGGCCCTCGGCTTCCTCAGCCGGTGGCGGCTGCCGGGTCACGACCTGACCCGTGGGGACACCATCTATCCCGGATGGCTGTTCCTCGCCATCGCACTGGGCATCAGCATGGCGGCGTTCGCGGCCCTCACCAGCGGGCCGATGCCTCGCGGTGGGCTGGCCGGGGGAGCGGCGGTGTTCGCGGCGGTCGCGGCCGGGTCGGCAGTGGTGGCCTGGCTGCAGTGGCGTGAGGTGTTCGCCGCGGGCGGCGACTTTCCCGGCAGCCTCTTCGACCGCCGCCAGGACGCGTTGGGGCTGGCCACGACGTCGGCGGTCGCCGGGCTGGCCGGGATCGCGGCGCTGGCGCAGGAGGGTTGCTTCATACGCCGACCGCAGCGCGGCTGGCGGCTGGCCTCACTGGTGCTGGGCGTCGTGCTGGTGCTGGGACTGCCCGTCGTTGTGATGGTGGTCGCCGGTGACGGGCGCCCGACCCGCGCGGTGGCCGCCGCCTTGATCTATGGGCTCCCGTGGGGCGTCGCGGCCGCAGCCGCGGCACGGCTGCGGCGGGCCGCGGCCGCGTGGGTGCTGTTCGCGGCACTTGCCGGTTCGTCGCTGGCCGCCATCGGTCCCCAGATGACCGACCTGCTCGACACGAGCAGCGAACCCGTGTTCGCGGTGGTGACCGCGCTGCTCCTGGCGCTGCTCGTCGCGGTGTTCCGTTCCCCGGCCGGTAGGATTGGCACTCAGTCATAGCGAGTGCCAGGCTCTCCCGTCACGAGAGGTCGGCGCTCGTGGCCGGACCGGTCCGGCCCGCGGTGCTGATGGACGGGAGGTGACGCATGGTCGAGGACCGCAGGCTCGCCGTGCTGCGCGCGATCGTCGAGGACTACGTCTCCACCGAGGAGCCCGTGGGCTCCAAGGCGCTCGTCGAGCGCCACGGGCTGGGCGTCTCGCCCGCCACGGTCCGCAACGACATGGCGGCGCTCGAGGAGGAGGGCTACATCACCCAGCCCCACACGAGCGCGGGACGCATCCCGACCGACAAGGGCTACCGGATGTTCGTCGACCGGCTGACCACGGTCAAGGCGATGAGCCAGGCCGAGAAGCGCGCCATCTCCACCTTCCTCGAAGGCGCCGTCGACCTCGATGACGTGGTCCACCGTTCGGTGCGGCTGCTGGCCCAGCTGACCCGCCAGGTCGCGGTCGTGCAATATCCCGTCCTGTCGCGGTCGACGATCCGTCACATCGACCTGATAGCGCTCACCGAGGTCCGCCTGCTGATCGTGCTCATCCTCAGCACGGGTCGCGTCGAACAGCGGCTGCTAGACCTGACCGTCCCGCTCACCGACGACCAGCTCGGCGGCCTGCGCACCCGGATCGGACGGGCCGCGATCGGCGAGTCGATCGCGGACGCCGTCGTGGCGCTCCAGGCGCTGCGCGAGGACCCGCAGGTGCCGGACGCGTCGACCACGGCCGACGTGGCGGCCGCCGTGTGCGAGGCCGTGTCCGACCACCGCTCCGACGAACGGGTCGCCGTCGGCGGGGCGGCCAACCTCGCTCGCTTCGGCGACAACTTCGACACGGCGGTCCGGCCGCTGCTCGAGGCACTCGAGGAGCACGTCGTTCTCCTCAAGCTGCTCGGCGAGGCCACCGAGGGTGGCCTCGTCACCGTGCGGATCGGCCACGAGGGCCCCGTCCAGGAGCTCGCGTCGACCAGCGTGGTCGCCACCGGCTATGGGCCCGGCGACCAGGCGCTCGCCACCCTCGGCATCGTCGGGCCGACGCGGATGGACTACCCCACGACGATGGCGGCAGTGCGGGCGGTCGCCCGCTATGTCTCTCGCATCCTCGACGAGGCCTAGCCCGTCGGCCCGCAAGCAGCAACCCCCAGACCAAGAGAAGGACGTCAGTTGAGTCAGGACCTCTACGAGATCCTCGGTGTCGCGCGTGACGCGGACACCGACACGATCAAGAAGGCCTACCGGCGGCTGGCCCGCCAGCTCCACCCGGACGTCAACCCCGATCCGGAGACCCAGGAGCAGTTCAAGCAGGTCACCCACGCCTATGAGGTGCTGGCGGACCCCCAGAAGCGGGCCTCCTATGACCGCGGCGGTGACGTCTTCGGCGGCGGTTTCGGCGGCGGCCAGGGCGCCGGGTTCTCCTTCACCGACATCATGGACGCCTTCTTCGGCGGCGGCGCGGCCCAGACCCGCGGCCCGCGGCCGCGCACCCGTCGCGGCCAGGACGCGCTGATCCGCCTCGACGTCGAGCTCGCCGAGGCGGCGTTCGGTGTGACCCGTGAGCTCAAGGTCGACACGGCCGTCGTCTGCTCGACCTGTCACGGCGCCGGAGCGGCGCCCGGGACCACGCCCGTCCCCTGCGAGACCTGCCACGGCAGCGGCGAGGTCGCCCACGTGCAGCGCTCGCTGCTCGGTGAGATCCGCACGCTGCGGCCCTGCCCCGCCTGCCGGGGGTTCGGCACGATCATTCCCGAGCCGTGCCGCGAGTGCTCCGGCGACGGCCGGGTGCGGTCGCGGTCCACGCTCAAGGTCAAGATCCCTGCCGGTGTCGACACCGGCACCCGCGTCCAGCTCGCCGGCCAGGGTGAGGTCGGCCCGGGCGGCGGCCCCGCCGGCGACCTCTATGTCGAGGTCCACGTCGCCCCCCACCCGACGTTCACGCGTGAGGGCACCGACCTCCACTGCACGGTGTCGCTGCCGATGACGGCGGCCGCGCTCGGGACCAGCATCACGCTGGAGACCCTCGAGGCCGACCGCGACGAGGGCGTCGAGGACGACCAGAAGACCATCGAGCTCCAGGTCGCGCCCGGCACCCAGTCCGGCACCGAGCAGGTGCTGCGTGGCCGCGGGGTGCCCGGCCTGCGGGGGGGACGCGGCAACCTGGTGGTGACGATCCTGGTCGAGACGCCGACCAAGCTGGACGCCCGCCAGGAGGAACTGCTCACGGAGCTGGCCACCATCCGGGGCGAGGAAGCCCCCGCCGGGGCGATCAAGGCCGCCCATCGGTCGGTCTTCAGCCGCTTCCGCGACGCGTTCAACGTCTGACGACGCCACCGCCTCGGAGCTGAGCCATGTCACTGCCCGTGCACCTGGTCGAGACCCTCGCCGGCGTCGCCGCAGGTGACACCGTGGCGGTCACGGGCGACGAGGCTCACCACGCGGTCGCTGTGCGCCGGCTGCGGGTGGGGGAGCGGGTCCGGCTGACCGACGGCGTCGGCTCGGTCGCCGTCGGGGCCGTGGCCGCAACCGGCAAGCGATTGCTGGAGGTCACCGTCGAGTCCGTCGATGTGCTCCCGCGCCTGGTGCCCGCGGTGACCGTCGTCCAGGCGCTGCCCAAGGGTGAGCGCGGTGAGCTGGCCGTCGAGGTGCTCACCGAGGTCGGGGTCGACCGGATCGTCCCGTGGGCGGCCTCGCGCAGCGTCGCCGTCTGGAAGGGGGAGCGCGCCGCGAAGTCCCTTGAACGCTGGCGGTCGACGGCCCGCGAGGCCGCCAAGCAGTCGCGGCGTCCGTGGTTCCCCGAGGTGACGGCGCTGGCGGCGCTGCCGGACGCCGTCTCCTGGGTCGCCGACGCCGACGTGGCGCTGGTGCTCCACGAGGAGGCCGCCGAGCCGCTCGTGGCGCTCGACGTGACGCCGGCCCGCTCGGTGGTCGTCGTGGTCGGCCCCGAGGGTGGGCTGACGGCTGACGAGGTGGCGGCCTTCACCGCCGCCGGCGCTCATGCCGTCCGCCTTGGCCCCGAGGTCCTCCGCACCTCCACCGCCGGCCTCGCCGCCGTTGCCGCGGTGTTGTCGCGGACGGGGCGGTGGGGGTGACGGTTTCACCGGCGCGCCGGTGAAACCGTCGCTTCTCGACCGAAGTTTCGGTCGAGAAGCGCCTGGTCGGGTCGAGAAGTGTGTCGCGTGGGACGCGCCGGTGAGAGGCAGCCCCGCACCCTCAAGACGTACGCCGACCGGGGGGCCCTCAGCTCGCCAGGAGTACGTCGACGCGCGCGACCTCGGCGTCCAGCTCCGACCGTTGGGCGGGGGTGACGGTGTCGAAAAGCTCGACAGAGCCGACCCGGTCACCAGCGGGGCGCCAGAGCCCGGCCAACCAGCCGTCGACGAAGATCGTGCAGGCCAGTCCACCGTTGGTCCCGGCCCAGCGCTTGCGCGTCTCGGGGCTGGTGACCCGGTCGCGGGCGGCGTGGGAGAGCCAGAGATTGTCATAGATGCCGAGCAGCCGCACCGGCGCTGGTGCGTCACCGGCCACGATCTCGGCATCGGGCACGTCCCAGAGCGCCCGGCCGCGCTCGTCCTCGTGTCGCACCAGGTCGGGCATCTTGCCCAGGACCGTGGCGACACCGGGCACGCCCGACCAGGTCGTCACATCCGCGGCCGTGGCCGGACCGAACGCCCGCAGATAGCGGCGCACCAGGTCGGCGGGGTCGGCGGCGGCGAGCGGCCGACCGACCCAGCGGTCCACGTGGTGATAGACCACCCCGCCCGGCCGGCGCCAGGTGCCGCGCGGGGGCAGTTGCGCCAGCGGCTCAGCCACGCGCGCCAGCCCCGCGAGCGCCACGGGCGGACGGTCCGGATAGGCGACGGCCAGCGCCTCGCCGAGCGCCTTCACCGACAGGGGACCGTCGGCGAGGGCGGCCGACACCGCGGCCCGGAAAGGGACCAGGTCGAGATCGCGCACCGCGCGGAGGTTCTGTGCCACCACCCGCTCCCGCTCCTGGATGGGCACGGTCCACGACCGGATCATCAGAGCGTCGTCGTCGGTCAGCAGGTGGATGGTCCCGCGCAGGCACACCATCCGCACCAGCGCCGCCGACTCCAGGCCGGCGGTCACCTGAGCCGGGTCGAAGGCCTCCAGGCGCGCGGCCAGCCCGACGTACGGCGACAGCCGCTCCTGCGCCTGGAGCCCCACCAGGTGACGGACGACCGACGCGACCGAGCCGGACCGCCGCTCCAGCAGACCCTGCCGCTGGAGCAGCGTCCGGTTGAGTTCCTCACGCGTCAGCCGCACCCGCTGACCGTAGCGGCCGCGGCCGACGGTTCACCCGATCACGAAGGTCCGGGTGTCGACGAAGGGGCCTGGCCCCTCGCCGCCCGACGGGTCGTCGGTCGCGACCCGCAGGGTATAGGTGCCCGGAGCCAGGCCGGAGATGTCGATAGTGCCCTCGAACGGATAGAGCTTGTCGTAGGCACCCTCGGCCATGAAGCTGTTCTCGTCGACAACCGTCGCGCCTCGCAGGATCTGCCACGGCACGGTCGCTTCGAAGGAGTTGGCCACGCCGGAGACGTGCAGCGTGCCGCCGCTGACGACGGCTCCCTCGGCCGGGTCGGTCAGGCTGACCAGCGACAGCACGTCGTTGGGGTCGTCGTTGGCCAGCGGCTCCGACGCCGGTACGCCGAGCACCATGTCGCTGTGCTGCCCATCGATGAGCAGCTGCACCGGCGCTCGACCCCGCCCGAAGAACGCCTGGGCGGTGTAGATGACCTGCTGGACGGCGATCGTCGCCTGCTTCTTGGTCATGGACTCAGGACGGTCCCGCAGGGGCGTCGAGTCTGCGGCGAGATCGACCGTGATGACGTCGCCGTTGTCCGTGACGGAGTGCACGCCAGCTCCTGGCCACAGCGTTCCGTAGTCGGGATCGAGCGCGTCCCCGCCGATCGCCATGGCGAGGACCGTCGTGGCGGCATCGGCGCCCTCGACAGGCTGGAACTCGCGATAGAGCCTTGGGCCGAACGGCGTGTCCCCGACGAAGTACATCGCATAGACCGAGGAGCCACCGCCGTCGGGGCTCGAGGTCGCAGAGGTCGGATCGCTGGGCGCGGGGCTCGACGAGGAGCCGTGGGATGTGGAGTCCGAGGCTGCCGGCCCCGGCCCCGAGGTCGGCTTGTTGTCCTGCTGGCCGATCACGGCGACGGCGACGACGACGGCCGCGGCTGCGACGACGGCGGCGCCGGCAGTGAGGGTCCAGGAGCGACGACGGCTGGTCATGGTGGTCACCTTCGATTCAGAGACGTTGGCCGTGCGAGCACGGATGAGGGCGAGCCGGTCGACAGGATCGACGTCGGCAACGGCGTCCTCGATCAGCTCGGCGAGACGGGGGTCGGGGTTCGGGTTCGGCGGAGGCTGGCTCATGGGGTCTCCTCCCACAGGTCGGCGAGCCGCTCGCGGAGCGACGCGGCCCCACGTGAGGCGTGGCTCTTGACGGCTCCGCGGGAGATCCCGAGCGTCTCGGCGATCTCCTGCTCGGACAGGTCGATGTAGTAGCGCAGCGCGATCACCTCGCGCTGGCGCGCGGGGAGGGCGCGCAACGCATCGAGCACGGCCTCCCGGCGGGCCCGATCGTCGGCGCCGTCGGGCGCCACGAGGGGACGGTCGTGAGCGGCCTGTCGGTCGACGACGACCTGATGACGCAGCACCGAGCGCGACCGGTTGACGACCGTCTGCCGCAGGTAGGCCAGCGCCTTCGCCGGGTCGTGAAGCCGGTGCCAGTGGTTGTGCATGGCCACGAAGGAGTCCTGGACGACCTCCTCGGCCCGGCCCTGGTCGTGCAGCAGCAGGACGCCGAGACGCACCAGCGACCGCCAGTGCGCGGCATAGAGCTGTTCGAGCGCCTCGTCGGCGTCCCATGACGTCGTACGGCGCCCGAGCCCGCGGCGCGAGGTGGCACGGTTCATCGGTGCCTCGATCGTCGCCACGCCACGGGTCATCACGTTAGTTGGACGCTCCGGAGGCTCCTGCGGTTTACACGCGGTGGCGAGGTTGCGAAGTGATCACTGCCACGCGCCGTCCCACTAGGCTGGCCCGCGTGACCGACCCCGACTGCCTCTTCTGCAAGATCGCCGCCGGCGAGATCCCGGCCGACGTGGTCCACGAGACCGATCAGGTGATGGCGTTCCGCGACCTCCAGCCGCAGGCACCGACGCATGTCCTGGTCATTCCCAAGGAGCACTACGCCGATGCCGCGGCCCTGGCGTCGGGGTCGCCCGACACCGTGGCCCGGTTGGTCGCCGCGGCCGCGGCGGTCGCCGACGCAGACGGTCTCGACGGCCACTACCGGCTCGTCTTCAACACCGGGACGGGCGCGGGACAGAGCGTGTTCCACGCCCACCTCCACGTCCTCGGTGGGCGTGCCATGACCTGGCCGCCGGGCTGACCGTGACGGGCCCGTGGACGCGCCAGCGCACACTGGCAGCGCTGGCGCTGGCAGCCCTCCTCGCGCTCGCCGCGTGCGGGGGTGGGGCGCCCGACCCCGCGACGCCGTCGCCGTCCGCCACCAGTCCGGCCACCCCAGGCGACGGCGCCGACCCGTCCGACACCCCGACGCCGGTCGAAGCAGATGAGCACCCCATCGAGGCCACCAAGCCCGAGCCGCTGCGCGCCGGGGAGCGGCGGCTCCGGCTGACCATGCCGGCGACCTATACGCCGTCGGCCCCCTACGGAACGGGAACCGACGACTACCGGTGCTTCCTGCTCGACCCCCACCTGACCGAGGACGCCTATCTCACCGGCACCTTCGTCCAGCCGGACAACGCCGACGTCGTGCACCACGTGATCCTCTTCCAGGTGCCGCCCGCCGACGTGGCCCGGGCCGAGGCCCTCGATGCGGACACCCCGGGTGAGGGGTGGACCTGCTTCGGTGACTCGGGGCTCACCAAGGGCCCCGCCCTCGACAACGCGCCCTGGCTCGGCGCCTGGGCGCCCGGTGGGCGCGAGGCGGTCCAGCGTCGGGGTTTCGGCGTCCTGTTGAAGGCCGGGACCCAGATCGTGATGCAGGTCCACTACAACCTGCTCGCGGGCACAGGCCCCGACGCATCGTCGACGCTGCTGCGGCTCGCGCCTGCCGACGGTGCCATGACGAGCGTCGAGACCATGCTGCTGCCGGCGCCGGTCGAGCTCCCCTGCCGCCCCGGCCACGCCGACGGACCGCTGTGCGAGCGCGATGCCGCGGTCGCCGACGTCGCCGCACGGTTCGGCGCCGACGGGGCGACCGCCAATCTGCTCCACCTGCTGTGCGGCAAGGAGATCGTCCCGGGCAACACCCAGTCCTGCACCCGGACCATCACCCAACCGACCACCGTCCGCGCCGTGGCGGGCCACATGCACCTGCTCGGCCGCGCCATCACGATCAAGGTCAACCCCGGGACGCCTCAGGAGCGGACGATCCTGGACATCCCGCTGTGGAACTTCGACGACCAGGGCGCCCGACCCATCAAGCCGGTCCACCTGCACATGTTCGACAAGGTCGAGGTGACCTGCCGTCACGTCCAGTGGCTGCGCGACCGGTTGCCAGCCTTCGAGGGGCAGCCCGACAAGTACGTCGTCTGGGGTGACGGCACCACCGACGAGATGTGCCTGGGCATCCTCCAGGTCACCCACCCCTGAGACAGCGCGCGTCGTACCGCGGCCGACCATCCGGTCCTCGGCCCGCGTCAATGCGCTGGGCCGCGTCCGCGCCAGCCCGTAGCATGGAGGTCGCTCCCGCATCCGACCGAAAGGGCCGCCCCACCGGGCATCCATGACCGACTCGCACCAGCACGACGCCGTGCCCATGACTCCCAGCGGGTCGGGCCAGCCGGCCTCGAGGGCCACCACCAAGCACGTCGTCGTCATCCCCAACAGCATCAACATGGTCAGCGTCCTCGGCCCGGGCGACGAGCATCTGGATCTCATCGAGCGCATCTTCGAGGCCGACGTCCACGTGCGCGGCAACCGGATCACCTTCCACGGCGAGCCCGGCGACGTGGCGCTGGCCGAGCGACTGCTCGACGAGCTCGTGGCGATCATCCGCACCGGCCAGGGCGTCACGCCCGAGACCGTCGAGCGGGTCGCCGCGATGTTGCGCGCCGAGACCACCGAGCGCCCGGCCGAGGTGCTGTCCCTCAACATCTTGTCCAACCGGGGCCGCACGATCCGTCCCAAGACGCTCAACCAGAAGCGCTACGTCGACTCCATCGACCGCCACACGATCACGTTCGGGATCGGCCCCGCCGGCACCGGCAAGACCTACCTCGCGATGGCCAAGGCCGTCCAGGCGCTCCAGGCCAAGCAGGTCAACCGGATCATCCTGACGCGGCCCGCGGTCGAGGCGGGCGAGCGGCT